>CBFDCK010000113.1:0-11025 GCA_965603285.1 uncultured bacterium | reverse complement strand
GAGCAAATCAAAGAGGCATCGAAAAGAGAAGAGCAGCGCAAGAAGTTTTGATTGGGAAATATGGATGCGCTAATCCTGGTATATGAGCGGGAGGTAGGTGTCCGCCAAACTTCTGAAAAGCTGGCCAAAAATTTCCCAATCATTTACTACCGTATAGGGTGGGTCGGTGCCCTCCCAGGTCGCCAGAATGTATCCTTCAAAACCACCGGATGCAATCGCCGGTCGGCGAGCAAAATAGTCGTTGTTTCCCGCCGGTCCCATTTCGCTGATCTGAAAGTCGTGCGGAGGAATCGCTGCGGTCGGCTCATCCTGGATACGCTGCCCATAGATTTCGAACCAGTCCGCATCCGGTGGTATGCCGTCACGACCCTGCCAGACCACAATGTAATGATTGCTGACAATATCGTACACCACAGCGGGATAAAAGGCTTCGTAGGTTATGAGACCATCTGGACCCATATGGCTGATGCGGAAATCGTTAGGACCGACCCCCACCAGGTTATTGCTGGTGTTATATTTTAACTGCTGGCCAAAAATTTCGAACTGTCCATTCCCCAACGGGCTGTAATTCTCATCAGCGCTCCAGACAGCCAACCAGCGGTTCTTATTGCTGTTAAATACTACTGCGGGTTCGGAAGTATCGAAATTGGGATCCCCCAAACCGCCGGTATCGCTCAGTCGCAAAGTTCCCGATCGGGTCCCGCTCGCGGTAACCCTTTCGCTCCAGATTTCAAACTCGTTATCCACAAGCGAGCTCACTCCCGTGGTGTCGCCCTCCCACACAACCAGGTATTCATTATACGAAGGGTAGCGGTTGTGATCGATATCAGGATTACGCGCAATGTAATTGGTGTTTCCATCCGGTCCCATGTAGCTAATGCGGACCATGTCCCCAACCCTATCTAGGGTAGCCGCATTTAGGCGTTGTCCCCAGATTTCGAACTCGCCTGCTACCAGGTCACCGGCGTGATGCGATCCTTCCCACACGACCATATATTCGCTGTTGATCCAGTTATAGACGACGGCAGGTTTATAAGCGTGATATGAGCAATCGACCGGGCGGGGACCCATGATGCTGATGTCTTTAATTCCTCCGATCGGGGTTAAGAATCCGTCTTCATCGTAAAACAGACGCTGACCGCTAATATCGAATTTCTTGTCTCCACCACACTCGCGCCCATTATCATCCCAAACGATAATGTATTCATCCCGAAACGGGTTGTAAGCTACATCAGGATTTTTTGCAAAGAAGGTAATATCTTCGTCAGGACCCGTTTGGGTGAGTTTTTCATTGACGCCAATTAATTCACCAGTGTCACTTACCTGCTGGAACCAGATTTCCGTATCCTGATACCAGTACCCGAATGTTCGATGCTGGTTGGGACCATTCCACACCACCAGGAATTCGTCGCGGGCGGTGTTATAAGCCACGGACGGATTACCGGCGTTGTAATTTGGCGTTAAATGCCCTGCCATTTCGCTGATCTGGAAATCGTTAGGTCCGAATTCGTTAGAGAGGAAACGACTCACCGGCGCTGCAAGGACCGATCCGCTAAAAATGAGAATAAGGATCAAAGCTGGGAAAAAGATCAATATACAAAGACGAAATAATCTGCTACGCTTACGAGATGTCTTCAGCATCATAGTGACTGCCCTCCGATTGGGAATGAGTCTCAATTAGCTTTGAAACCGCCGAGGTAAACTGGTTATTCTTTGTAATTAGTATCCACTGATTAAGAAAAATCAAACAAAAGGGGAAAGTCTCTAACCTGGCGATAGGGGTGCCGGGTGAAGACAGCAGTAGCGGTGGGGTGCATATATTGTACGGGGATTCTTCTGGATTGCGAGATGATAATGACCAGGTGTGGACACAGGATTCGAGCGGTATTAACGGTGATGCTGAGGCAGGGGATAATTTCGGAGCAGCGCTGGCTTCGTACACAATCATGAAGACCTTTATTTACCTGCCGGCAGTGTTCAAGTGAGGGTGGAAATTGTGCACTAGGGTTAGGGGATTTCGGTAGGTTTCAAATGTTCTTATCCGCCCAGTACATGTGTGTGCATAGCCGGCATCTAAAAAACGCATGCTTCGGCATACTTCGTATGCTTGGCGAAAGCTTCGCTTTCACCCCTAGAAATGAATCGTTTACCTTCGGTGAATTTGATCAATGCGCAAGCATGACCGGCTCACCTTCGGTGGGCGGCTCAAAATCCATAAGCGGGTGAATGAAGTTCACCTTGGCATATTTGCTCGTTGGCATACTCCGTCTGCTTGGCAATATGCATAAGCAGTAATTGTAATGCTACGCTCATCGATCATACGTCTAACAGTGTACGCCAATCGATCTCGTGCACCGTTTTGTATAGCCCATGATCGTCATCGACGGTATTAAAAGTCAAATTCAGGAACACCCGCCCGGCAATCTCTTTAACCTGCTCGAGAGGCACAATATTATCATAGCTACCGTGATATACAACTGTGGGTACGGATACAGGCTCTGGCAGTGAGTTCGCAAAATCAGGCCAGATGAGTGCCGGAGCAAACAGGATGAGTTTTGCCACCTGGTCCGGGTTCTGGCAGGTGAACATCGCCGCCATCAAACCACCCAAACTCGACCCGATGATCGTCCAACCAGTTTTTTCACCCAAAATCACGCCTAACTCACCCATCCGTTCGTACAATTCGCCGCGTAAATCCGGGGTCAATATGCCGGGAAAAATCTCCCGCAGCAGGGTCGCTTTAACTCCCTGGCTGGAACCCCATAAACCGTGAATGAAGATTAAGCGTTCAGGATCGATCATAGAGGCACTTGTTCCGGATAAAACTAGCGGTTATTGTTCGCTACACAACGGAGCGAATTGGTAGCCCTGCTCACTGAGTTCTTCCAGCAGCACCGCCAGGGCGGTTACAGTTGCTGTGCGATCTCCTCCTCCGCCCTGCATCAATATGTATGCTCCCGGATATATTTGCTCCAAAACCTGGTTAGCAATTTCATCTGCGTCGTCGAGATGCCAGTCCTGGGCGTCAATATCCCACAATGTGATTGCGAATCCCAACTCAGCCGCTTGGGCGCGCGTGAAAGAATCGAGCGCTCCAACGGGCGGGCGCAGGCAGCCCCCGTCAGATGTCCCCAGGGTACCCGAAGCGCTCATCACTTCTTCGAAAAATCGTTTACGGCTCTCACCTGCGAGGGTGAAATAGCTGGATGTGTGGATCGCAACCGTATGCCCACTCTCCACCATGTTTTGAATGAGTTCCAGGTTCGACCCAGCATCCTCTCCCAGCACGAAAAACGCGGCTCTGGCGTTAAAGCGCTCCAGCTCTTCAAGAATTTGAGGTGTCCAACGCGGGCTGGAAGGTCCATCATCAAAGGTGAGATAAAGAATTTTATCTGACGAGACGGAAGGCGGAGAAACAGGGACGATCGGCTCAGGCGTATTGCCCATAAATGTTTCCGGCACAGGCAGGTCATCAGTCGAGCCAACAACTTCACCGTAGTCATCGCGCACCCAACCTTCCTGTCCGCGAAAACAACAAACCTGCCACCACCTGGTTTCGGGGGTCACGCCCAGATTGCGACCCGTGATGTGGATCGCTTCGCCAGAATCCATGCGACCGATCACTTCATAACCCGTACCAGGACCGCTGCGGACGTCAACCGTCCCATCCATAGACGGTATCAAGTAGGGCTCAGGCGGGATCATGCGGGTCCTGCCACCGGCGCCTTTTATCGTTATCCCTAAGGCATATTCTGTGCCGCTGCCGACGGATACTGCTCGAATCGTATAATCCTGTGTGGTTGGAATTTCGCCGGACCAATTTGTGAGCTCGGTTTTGATCGAAGCCAGCACAGCGCTATCCTCATCGCCTGTTATTGACAACAACACATTATCGTGGGGTGAATCAACTTTCACATCCATCCTTTGACCGGCAAGGGCGCGCAGTACGTAGCTGTCAATTTCGTTAAAGGCGATTTGCCTTTGAAAAATCGCCGATTTAGCGCCCGGCTTGGAAAAGATCCTTTGCGGAGAGACATCCAGGTTGCCCGAAACCTGCGCGCTGGGTAAATCAGTTTCCTCAACCAGCTCCAAATCTTTACCTGTATATGTAAATATCAAACGCTTGCTTTGCGAGGGACAGCAGGCGGGGTCATCAGGAGCGAAAACATCGATATCCACCACGACCTCTCCGTCCGGGAGAGCAATAGAACGAATGGAGATGCGCTCACCGAGGGGCTTAGGAGCCATAGGATACGGCGTGCCCCCTTTGTTCAGAACCGCGACCAGGTTGTAGAAGGGGGCTGAGTCCCCGGGTTCGGCAACCAAAACAACCAGCGCATCCTCGAGGCTGTCCCCGTCCAGATCTCCATAAATTCGATACGGAGCCAGCCCGATATATAGCCCTTTCGCTGAATCCATAGAGTCCTTTTGGCGGTATTCGCCATCAACCAACTGCGCCGCAGAATTGGAGGACCATTTATTGGGGTATGGCGCGTTTTTAATTGCTTCCCAGGTGAGTGTTGGGAGACCCGCCCTTCCAACGGGCTGGTCAGTGGATGGCTGGATGACCTCCGTTTTGCTGACGATCTCCACAAGACTGGTCCTGAGCATAGAACCATCCTGGGGAGGTTCATCAATCACCTGTTCCTCCACAATCAGTTCATACTCGTATCCCTCTTCAAAATCGAAACCTTCGATCTGGTCATAGAACAGCGACCATTCATCGTCGGGATTCTCTTTTAATAGCAAACACTGCTGCGGAGCCACTCCAACGCAGTCAACCTGGCTTGGACCCACGTAGATCGTTTTCTGGTTTGTGATATCTGGCTCGGCACCGCAGGCGGTCAGGGTGGCTCCTACCAGCATAAAAAGTGCTGCAAGTAAGATCAGGATATGACTTGATTTACCCATCGAAAGGTATCTTTTCATGTTATCTCAAGCAGCTTACTTTTATTCAAGTATTAAGCTTGCCTTTGGTTCTTCAACTCAAACTGTTTACAAGATGTGAATTTTAACATAGAGTCCCATAAGACGTCAAAGCGTCTCGATAGTATAATTTGAAATAGGAAATAATTAGCTGTCTGCCAGTATTACCAGGGATGTCATTGGGGAGCACAGCATGCGTTTTTTGCTTGCCGACTGCAGCAATCTCATCTTTAGCGGGAGAGATTGGGCATCCAAAATACGAATGCGGCATCCAAAATACGAATGCGGCATCCAAAATACGGATGCTTAACGCTGCCTCGCTGACACTTTTTGTGTTAGTGCCAGGTGGTTAAAGAAAACGCAGTATCCTTAAGAAAAATGAATTGGATTACCCCCATATCTAAGCAGCGATCAGATTGTATGTTGGCGAAATAAAAAACAGCAACCCGCACAAATGGGGAAAGATTTATGCTCATTAAGCGTCTCTCTAAACGCCACCATCCTATCCCCATTCCAAATTTCCCAGAAGCTATTATCGTGCAGACTGCCTAAAACGATATCGTCACACATGCGTATTGTACCGTCTTGAAAAACGATGGCCCACATCCAGGGACACTTTAAGCTGCGGTTATTAACGAACTTCATTGGATCCGTGTACCAGTCACACATTTCATGTGTGGAGAACGCTGGGTATATCGATACATAAAGCCGATTCTTTTTTACCCTTCCCAGCACACTGTCCAACACATTGAAGTCGATATCAATAAGTGACTCATCAATCCAACCATCACCTACACAAAACTCGGGAAAGAGTTGGTTATGCAAAGCGGCTCTATCCGGCGGTCGGGTCCATAGAACCTGAATGTTCATGCCATCAACCCCAGCCACCTCGGCCTCATCCACCAATTGGTCAAAATGGGCGTAACTGTCAGCTTGTATGATGGCGTTAATAAAAACCAACGGTCGGTCCTCATAACGCATAACTTCTCCTATACCTTCCATCGCTCTGCGGTAAGCGCCGTCTTTGCCGCGGATCCTGTCGTGGACCTGCTCGGGACCATCTATAGAAACAACCAGAAGATCCAAACCGCTGTTCACGATATCTGCCGCATGTTCAGCCAGAAACCAGCCATTCGTTGTCAGGGAGGAGCACAGCTCATATTCGTTTGCGTACCACAGGATTTTGGTTAAATCAGGATGCAACAATGTTTCGCCTCCTGTGAGCACGATAAGCGGCTTTTGGTAATGTACCTCATCGAGAACATTTTTGTAAACATTGAAGGGAAGCATTTCCCCATGATCAAAATATCCGGCGTTGAGATAATTACACATCTTGCAGTTCATGTTACACAGACTGGTTAACTTGAACGCAATTGATTTTGGCGGGTGGCTCGTGCCGTTAGAAAAGTGATAATCGAATTGACAGGTAGCATTTCTCCAAGCAACGCGCCCGGCAATCTTTAGGAACTGGGGGTTACGTATGATCGCATCCGAAATAAAAACCAATTCTTTCTTCATTCGGTTACCTCCATCCTTACTGTAAGCATGGAAAAACCCATAAGAATTGAATATCTTTACTCATCCGTCGAATATGGAGTATCAAGCCGGTATATTGTCACAGCATCAGGATAATTATTGGTGGCTAGGTTGCCCTGAAGCCAACGCTCGCGGTTGAGTTCAAAGGATGTCACTTTAATTATGTCGAACAAATCGGTGTTGGAGAAACCCATCAGATCAACGAAATCGTAATAAACATTCTCCGATGCGCCTACGCGCCCAGGTAACACCAGACATGATGCACCAGATTGAAGCAAATAGCGGTCAAAGGCTCCATCCAAGTACCATTGAACCACGTTGGGATCAACCAAGCCACCAAGGTCCACGATTGGACGTCGGCTGAAGAAGCGTAAGGCACCAATATCAAAAGCTGCACACATCTCATCTTGCGAGAAATTATCGCCCACAAAATGCGCTGCCGGGATGCGGACATCTTGCATGAATTCCAGGTTTGCGTCGTACACTTTGTTCCAATACATTGTGTTTGCTAAAACAATAACAGTCAATCCACCAGCCAACCACAGAAGGAGACGAGGTCGGTTGACAAACCTCAAAAAACCAATTGTCAGAACCAACCACAAACCAATTAAGTTCAAAGCGGCATAGCGACTGGCTGTTCCTATGGAGGGCATGAATACTGAATAGATCAGGTTATGTAACACAACCCATACGATGAATGCAATCAAAGGTCTACGATTACTGTCTTGGATCCAATCTGTCAAATACCACACCGGACCGATCCTTCTAATTGCCGATACTATCAAAGGCAAGATCACTGCTGCCCAACCGATTACAGCCCAAAGCGACACAGTGTAATAAGGAATACCAATAAATGAACCTATTGATAAATACGGCGGCGGTAAAGCAACACCACCGAGCACAAATTCGAGTAAATAAGAAACCATGAGACCGAGATAGATTAAGGGAGGAAAGTAACTAAGCACTGCCAACAACTTATTTCTTTCACCAATTGAGTGGATTCCTATAAGGAAACTATCTCTTTTTGCGATAGCGCTGGTAGGCAGAATATAACCTGTCCGCCACAGCAAATAGGCGTACCACGGACCACAAATTAATGCGCAAACAACCCCGCTTATGATGATGCCAGACTGGATCCCTCTCCAACGCCACACTTCCACACACCCGATGGCTATTGCAAGGGCTACTCCCTCTGGGCGAGTCAAGATCAACAGTCCAAGCACGACGCCCAAACACACCCATCGCTCGCTGCGGTAAACCAATAGCGCCAGCACACCCAACGCCAGAAACATCATGGTCTCCATCCCGCTGAGGGTGAACCAAAGCATATTACCTGACAACACAACCAGAAGTGTTGCGGAGAGACTACCAATAAAAAGCAGGATTGGATTCAGCAATAGATACAATCCCAAACCTGTTATCAGGAGTGAAACTATTCCCAATATTTTCGCCAATAAGTGTATAGAAACGCCTACTGAATGCCCGGCTGCCAATAACAGCACCCATAAAGGACTCGTAGTGCCAACCCCTCTCTCGCCTGCAAAATTAAACTTCCACGAACCGTTCTCCGCCAGATTCTGTGCATAAACAAAGTGGATGTAAGTGTCGTCCAAGGGAAACTCCAGCGGCGCCGGCCAGAGGAACCACAACGAAGCGATCAAGATGGCTGTTAAAAGGGAAAACAGCACAATCCAGAACGGGTACGAGGCAAAACCCAAATTGCGGTCTACAAGGTACGAAGAATAATTATCCTTCCATTGAGACAATGATCTGCTTGATGACATTATTGTAGAATCTCGAGTTGTTTAGAACATATTCATGAAACAAAACTCTCAAGCCCCGCCAACATGCCATCAAGGATTCCCAGCACCTCCATCACCTCCTCTTCCTGGATGATCAAGGGTGGTAGGATCTGAACCACAGAAGGATCATTGTTAGCAAAGATCGCCAACAAGCCTGCGTCGAAACCAATGCGGGTCATAAGAGGTCCCAAGTTCTCATTAGCCAGTTTGAGACCCATCATAAGCCCGCGCTGGCGCGCCTCCACCATCACACCTGGGTGGTTCTCCGCCAGCCTGGCAAAACCCTGCTCGAAAAGCGCTGCCATCTCCCGCACGTGCTCCAGGAATCCGGGTTCTTCTAGGATGTTCAGCACCTCCAGCGCCGGGTAACAGCCCACTTCCGCGCCGCCGAAGGTAGAGATATGGATAAAGGGGTTTTCGTGTATGAATGGGTTGAGAAATTCGCGGTATAGGGTGGCTGTGATGGGGTAAATGCCGCCCGAAAGCCCCTTGCCGCTAACAATAATGTCCGGCACCACATCGTAAGTGTCTATACCCCACACCGCACCGCAACGCCCCAGCCCGGTCTGCACTTCGTCCTGGATCATAACCACGCCGAAATGGTCGCACAAACGGCGCACCCCGGCGAAGAAATCCTCCGGCGGGGTGGTTATACCAAACGTGGCGGGTATGGTCTCGAAAATGACTGCGGCTGTATCTTCTCCCATAGCGGCTTCTAAGGCATCTAGATCGCCGAACAACAACTGGATGAAACCCGGTGATAATGGCTCGAATGGTTTACGATATTGCTCATCACCTGCAGCGAGAGCCAGACCGGTATGACCGTGGTAACCACCAAGGGCAGAAATGATCTTCGGTCTGCGGGTGTGGGCTCGGGCTAGTTTGATCGCCATATCGATAGCCTCGCCTCCCGATACCCCGAAGATAACCCGGTTGATATCTCCCGGACAGGCAGCAACCAACCGCTCAGCCAGGACTGCGCGCGCCTCGCTAATCAGGTGATGGTTGCCGATATCCAGTTCCTCCAGGGCGCGCTGTAATGCGGCGATAACCCACGGATTGCGGTGACCGAGATTGAAGACACCACCATTACAGTGGCAGTTGATCAGGCGCAGCCCATCCAAATCCCAGAGGTAAATTCCTTCACGCCTTCCGCTGACGAAGTCGATCCCGGCTTGGGTGAAAAACTCAGCCTTACCACTGGAAACGTGGCGTGAAAATCTTTTAATAATCACATCTTTAGAGTCCTGACCGATAAATGTCATGTTTGGCTCCTTTGAAGACAATTTTAATATTGGAAGTTAACAACCTGCTCTACGAAACGCTACCGCTTTATCTTCCCCGGAAGAATATATGGGTATTCACGACGCAGCACATTGTGATGCAGGAATCGATCAAGCCGGCGGGCTGACAAATAGAGTGACCAGATAAATGCATCCTCCCGATAGTAAGCACGCACCTCATCCTCGTGGATTGGCTCAACCTCCAGGTCGGCTGCCTCACCGGCAAAAAAGTCGTTGGTGATTATTATCAGGTCGGGGATTAGCTCGGTTTTTTGTTCCTTGTAAAAGTTAGCGAGCAGATCGATGACCACCAGGCGAAAGTCGTAATAGCGATCTACCACATCCTGCATGAAGATAAGGCGAAGGATCCAAGCGAGGAAAGACGGGGCTGCTCTCAACAATAGCTCCATGTCCATTTGCTCGACCCCATTGATACGCATCATTGGTGTGCTTGTGTCAACATACAGAAGACAAACATCCTCATCCAAGCACGGATCTTGTGGATTGAAATCGTCAATCACCCAGTTTGATATCTGACCATCTATGCCCATTTCACAACGGTCATGCTGGCAGTTGAATCTCCAGACTTTACTCAGCTCTCTCAGAACACATTGAAATAGGATCACTATATCTGTACGATCTAGCAAATGCAGCGCCTTACTGCCGATCGACGGCGCGGGCAACTTTCGCTGGATGATGTAAAAAATCGGGCGACCGGTCTCGTTGACGAAGGCAGCATATCCATGAGATGGTAGGTGCACCCCGACATCCTCTTCCAGGGCGCGGTTGTATTCTATGTACGTACCCAGGTATTCACCCATCTCTTGGGGTTCTTCAAATATGGACATGCGCTTGAACGCCAGCCCCTCCATTTTTTCGACATCGATTTCAAAGACCGTGCTGATCTCCCCGTAACCAAGGACGCGGCATGGTATTTGGCAGCTTTGCGGGGATAGGGGGTCCAGGCATGATTCGAACTCCTGCAACACATCAAAGTCGATCGAATAGCCAGCCGGGTTCTGGTATTTAGTATTAAATGTGCTTTTCGTAGTAATCATTTTTTGATTCATGGTATTTCCTCCTTCAGCACTTAATTTGTTGAATCGGAAATGTAGAACTGCTTGATTCCCACTTGAGCATCCAACTTATTTTGATGCAGGCGGAGTAACGATCAGCGACAAACCCGCTGCCATGACCGCTGTAGCAGCCAGCACGGCTGGAAAACTGAACATGCCGATAGAGATTATGTTCAAAAACATCCACAGGAAAACAAAGCCGTATCTCAAGAGCAAGAAGCCAAAGAAATAGATCAGGGCATACACCATCAAGCCACCCAGAAGGAAAAGGAAGATATCGAGCAATTTACCGATTCCCTTTCGGAGTCGGATCAGGAACCATAGCAGCACAGGAACTAAGAACAAAAGCGAGAAAGGATTGGCGATCACGATGTAAACACCCACCAATCCAATAAACAGGAA
>CBFDCK010000112.1:0-11036 GCA_965603285.1 uncultured bacterium | reverse complement strand
GGACGGGCTCTGGCTTATTACGTCGATCTCAATAACCCGGAGCGCATAATCATCGGCGGTGGGGTTATGGGAGCCGGAGATCTACTTCTGGAGCCGGTGCGCCAGACCACATACAAATTTGCTTTACCAAACAATGCCGCGGCTGCTCAAATAATACCCGCGGGACTGGGCTCTGATTCGGGAGTCATTGGCGCAGCCGCGTTTGTCTGGCAGCATCACAAGGAATCACCTCAAGAATATCAGGAGATAACATGAGTAAAGTTCTTTACGCTGGTGATTCAGCCATAATGGCTGTGCTGGGACTGGAAGGCGCAGAAGTCTATTCACTAATGGATCAGATCTGGGATGCAGGCAAAACCCTGCAAAGTGCCCTTGAAGAGTCAGGGCATCAGGTCACGCGCATGCTGTCTCACGAGGCTTTTTACAACCTGCCAGAAACAGCCGAACAGTATGCGGATTACGACGTGCTTATTCTCAGCGATATTGGACATGATACAGTTCTGCTGTATCCCGGCGACCGCCGCAATGCCGTGCCGATGGGTCCCAATCGAATGAAAGAAATTGTGCGTTATATCCACAATGGGGGCGGTTTGGCATACCTTGGAGGGTACTTCACCTTCCAGGGTCACCACGGTAAGGGTCGCTGGTATAACACACCGGTGGCGAAGATACTGCCGGTTGAGATCTTGTCATTGCATGATGACCGGATTGAAACACCTGAAGGCGCATATCCGCGCTTCCTTCTTACGGATCACCCCATCCTGGCGGGTATCCCCCTGGATTCCGCGCCTATGTTCATGGGCTACAACCAGACCAATTCCCGTCCGGGCGCAGAACTCCTGGCTGTGATCGGTGATGATGACGATCCTTTCCTGGCTTGCTGGCAGGTAGGTGAAGGCAGAGTTATGGTGATTACATCGGATGCAGCTCCTCATTGGGGAAGCGACTTCGTCCGGTGGGATTATTACCAGCAGTTTTGGCACCAGGCGATAACCTGGTTGAGCCCAAACGCTGAACAGATTACATCCTAAATTAGAAAGGAGGTTAATTCAAAAAACAGATAATAAAATCCTAACTCTGTGCGACTTTTTCAATGAAGGCTCAAAATTAATAGTTTAGTAGGAGGATGAAATGTACAAGACAACCTTTTGGATCCTTGCCCTGCTGTTAATCAGCAGCATCTTGCTGGTGTCCTGTGCCCAGCCAACTGAAGCTCCCGCTCAACCCGCTGAAGTCGAAGAGGTTGAAGAGACCGCACCCGCAGAACCGATTTCGGTATCGGTCTGGCACATGGAGCAACCCCCTCATAGGGTTGAACGATTCCAGCAGTTGATCGATGAATTCAATGAAGCCAATCCGGATATCGTTGTAAGTCAGGAGCCGCAAAACTGGGGTGAAATATATACCAAAGCCCCAGCCGCCGTTTCAGCCGGCAATGCCCCTGAATTGTTGTTCGCCATCCCGGACTTCACCCCCATCATCCGGGAAGCTGGCGCAGTTCAACCGGTTGAAGATTTTGTAAATGAAATGGATTCTGCCCACAAGTTTGTGCCTGCCGCCGTAGCTCCATACAATTACGATGACCACGTTTGGGCTGTCCCCATGTGGAATATGGTGCATTCACTCTGGTATCGAAAGAGCGTATTCCAAGACGCCGGCGTCGAACCTCCAACCACCTGGGATGAATGGAAAGTGGCAGTAGAGCAGCTTTCGACTGGAGATCAATACGGTATTGGACTTCCTGCCAACAAACAGCTCTACACAGATCAAACCACCTACGATTTTATGATAAACGCCGGTGGCGAGGAGATATACAATTCAGATGGCACGCTGCGCTTCGACAATCCGCAGACGGTTGCAGCCTACGATTTTTACAACCAACTCTACCAATACTCACCTCCGGACAGCCCTAACTGGACGTGGGGAGAGGCAGAAGCCTGCTTCGCTAGCAAAACCTGCGCTTCGATTCTGCAGTTCACCGTTATCACCACATATGACACCCAGGCAGAGGGCGACCCAGAAGATCTGGCTGTGATCGCTATCCCCCATTCTGCCGATGTCGCAGAATCTGGAACCATCGCTTATCCCAACGCAGTCATGGTGTTGACCGATGATGCTGCAAAACAAGAAGCCTCTTACAAATTCATGCGATTCCTGCTTGAGCCTGAGAATTATGGGCGCTTCTTAAACATGGAACCGGGGCTCTACCTGCCAGTAACCGAGGACGGGGGTAAAGCGGATAGCTATTGGAACGATCCCACGGTTGTGAAATACAAGTCGCAGATCGAGACGATGTTGGAGAACTCAAAGAACGGTATGCTCTTCGGTTTCACTGGCGGGAACACCTTCCCGAGCATTGCCCAGATCTCGGCTCAAAACCTGCTTGCGCAAACATTACAAATGGTCCTGATCGATGGCATGTCAGCCGAGGAGGCTGTGGCAGCCGGTCAGAAACTTATGGAAGAGACCATAGGTCAGTAACCCGATAAACTAAATACTGGTTGGTGGAAAGCGGCATCCACCAACCAGTATTCTTAACCTGCTGTATGTAATTCACGATCACCGGAATGAACACACTTCTTCCAAGACGGAAAACAAAGAGCAAGGCGCGTAGCGAGAGCCTGTTGGGTTTACTCCTTGTGGCACCGTTGGTATTGTGGATCGCAGGCACTTTCCTGTATCCTTTAATATCCTCAATTCAACTCAGTTTCTATGACATAGGGATTATCGGTACACAGGGGAAGTTCATCGGATTCCAAAATTACCATAACATTTTAACGGGATCTTTTTTTTGGTCCGCATTAATGCGCAGCCTGATCTGGGTTTTAGGAAACGCCGTTCTCCAGACAATTGCTGCATTTATCTCAGCTCTGATCTTGATGCAAGCCTTCCGGTGGCAGTCTGCCGCTCGCATCTGGATCATTCTCTCGTGGATCGTGCCCACCGTGGTGGTCGTGATTATCTGGCGCTGGATGCTGGGCACATCAGGCGGAATTGTAAACTACCTGCTGGTAACCCTGGGCATAACCGATGGACCAATTGGCTTTTTCTCCACAGCGAAAACAGCATTTTCCTCAGTGGTCTTTATTAATTCCTGGCGCTGGTTTCCCCTGATGACGGTAATCCTGTTAGCCGGGATGAAAGGGATACCCAAGGAGTTGTATGAAGCCGCTTCTGTAGATGGCGCAAACGCATGGCAGCGCTTCATCAGCATAACTGTTCCCACATTGGCTCCAATACTTTTCGTGCTCGGGTTGGTAGGAACTCTTTGGTCGGTTAATGTATTTGATATTATCTGGCTTTCTACCGGGGGAGGTCCATCAAAGGCAACCACCACTCTGCCGGTGTATATCTATGAGATGGCTTTTAAAGGTTATCACCTCAGCCAAGCCGCTGCTGCCTCAGTACTGATGGGATTAATTTTGCTGGCTTTCGTCATTCTTTTTTACCGGTTCATGGCTCCCCCAGAAGGCGAATAAACAATCGGCTATTTAACAGTGGGCGAATAACTCTAAATGACATCTATGAGACTAGGACGTTCCCGCCGCTCAATTGGCATTTTCTTGTCAGTTTTTATTTTATTATTTATTGTAATCGCGCCGTTTTATTGGATCTTTTCTTCATCCATCAAGAGCCCACAAGAGATCATCTCACGCAATATCACCTTTTTACCGCAATCCTTCACCCTGCAGCATTATCACAAGCTGTTAGCCTCGTCTGATTTCCCTACATATTTACTCAATAGTTTTATCGTCGCATTTCTTACCATGGTCTTTACTGTGCTGATTTCATCCATGGCAGCTTATGCGATTTATCGCTTGGAATTTCCGGGACGCTCGCTAATTTCCAGGTTGATCTTATTGACTTACGCCTTCCCGACCATCCTATTATTAATCCCGCTTTATATGATGTTAAGTACAATGCAGCCCAAGCTGATCGATACCCTTTGGGGGTTGGTGATCGTCAATGTGACTTTTGCCGCCCCTTTTGCGGTTTGGATGTTAAGAGCCTTCTTTCAAAACGTACCTGTTGACCTGGAAGACGCCGCAGCCTTGGATGGCGCCAGCCGTATCCAAACAATGTGGCACATCATGCTCCCGCTCACTGCTCCTGGTATTTCCAGCATGGCGATTTATGCATTTATTTTGTCTTGGACTGAATACATGTTCGCTTCAGTGTTGATTATCAGCGACGCCAGACGGACCTTGCCTGTAGGGTTGGCAGGCATTATTGGGCAGTACCAGGTAGATTGGGGCTTACTTCTAGCTGGCTCGGTTGTTACGACACTACCCGTGCTGATCCTTTTCAGCCTGGTAGGGCGCAATTTTGTGGAAGGCTTAACAGCGGGGGCGGTAAAGTAAGAAGGGACTCCCCTCCCGCAGATAATTTCTCCCCTCTCCCAGATTGGGATTGGGGCTGGGGGTGAGGGTCTATCTTTTACTTGACTTAATAATAAAAACCGCTATAATTCTCTATAGAACTAGCCAACTATAGTTGTTACCGTCGGAATCATCGATGCCAAAAGCAGCTGTATCACTGCCGATAAAAATCGATAAGAGCATCCCCGTCCCGATTTATCATCAGATTCAGGAAGGGATTAAACAACTGATCCTGAAGGGGGATTTGTCGCCCCACGACCGCATCCCCTCTGAGAACGAATTCGCAAAGCAATTTGATATCAGCCCCATGACCGCGCGCCAGGCGCTTAACGGCCTGGCTATCAACGGTTACGTTTACCGCATGCGTGGACTGGGCACTTATATAGCCCCTCCCCATATGGAACACTCGTTGGACAAACTTGTCAGTTTCTCCGAAGACATGCGTGCCCACGGGATATACCCCTCGTCCCACATCATTTTATTTCAAATGGAACCAGCGCCCGAAAAAGTTGCAGATCGTTTAAAGATCAGCCCTGGAGATGAAGTGCTGCGCATTAAACGCCTGCGCTTCGCCGACCAACGACCCGTGAGTGTGCACGACGCGTACTTATTGAGGGACCTACCAGTTACGCGGGCTGAGTTAGAAGAAGTCGGCTCCCTATACCAGGTGTTGGAAAACAAGAACATCCATATAAGCGGCGGGTTGGATGAGATCGAATCCATCCCCGCGGATCAAGAGTTGAGCGAGCTGCTGGGAGTCGATGTGGGGTCTCCACTGGTCCAACTGACCCGCCTGACGGAAGGCTTATCGGGCAATCCGATCGAGCTTGTTATCGCAGCCTACCGGGCTGACTTTTACCGCTATACAATCCGGTTGAGGAGATAGACTCGAGGAGATGCTTATCGAAATAGATGTTATCCAATTTTTAATAGTTCCCTATAAACAATCCGAAAATAAAATAACAATTGGAGAAAAGAGATGCTCAAGAAAACACTTTATATTATCGTCCTGCTGGCGCTCGTATTAACTGTAGCAGCCTGCACACCCGCCACAGAAGCTCCTACCGAGCCTCCTAAAGAAGAGACGACAGAGGAAGTAGCGGAAGAAGCACCCGAAGAAGCCGGCGATGTACCCAAAGTCGCCTTGATCATAGCACAAGGTGGTCTAGGTGACCGCTCTTACAACGACCTGGCTTACAGTGGTCTCCAGAAAGCTGCTGAGGACTTCGGCGTTGAGTTCAAGGCGATCGAGTCAGCCGACCCGGTTGGCGAAGCAGAGCAATTACTGCGCACTGCGGCTGAGAGCGGCTTCGATTTGGTCATCACCCTGGAGTACAGCCACTTCGATCCCCTCGCACGGGTTGCTCCTGACTATCCAGACACTACATTCAGCATCGTGAACATCGTCGTCGACCAGCCCAACGTGGCCAGCATCTTGTTCAAGGAGCACGAAGGTTCCTTCCTGGCAGGCGCGCTGGCCGCTATGGTCACTGAAATGGAGGATAACGCAAAGGTCAACAGCGACAAGGTAATTGGCGTGATTGGCGGCGTGCAATCAGCCGGGATCGATAAATTCCTGGTTGGCTATGAAGAGGGCGCCCACTACATCGATCCGGATGTTGAAGTCCTAACCGCCTATTCGGAAGGCTTCGGTGATCCTGCTAAGGGCAAAGAGCTGACCCTGGCAATGTACGAACAGGGCGCCGACATCGTCTACCAGGTTGCCGGCGGGACCGGTGAAGGCGTCTTTGAAGCCGCAGAAGATCAGGAGCATTATGCCATTGGTGTCGATGCCAATCAGGATTACATCAAGCCCGGTTTCATCCTCACCAGTATGCTGAAGTACGTCGACGTTTCTGTGTACGACGTGGTCAAACAACTTGTGGATGGTACGCTGGAGGGTGGTACTACGGTCGAATACGGCTTGGTCGAGGGTGGTGTCGGTCTCAGCGAAATGGAATACACCATCGATGACATTCCGGCGGAGTTCCTGCAGAAAATTGATAAGATTCGCCAGATGATCATCAATGGAGAAATCACGGTCACCGACGTAACCAAAGAATAGCACAACTGTAAAAGACAGAGGAGGCAAGCTGTCATTTGTCAATGAAACAGCTTGCCTCTCATTTCCAGTATCCAGCATAAATATTTTTGTCATAGTAATCCACGCTTGGCGGAGGTAACCGTGGCTTACCTCGAAATGAAGGGCATCACCAAGGTTTTCCCTGGAGTCGTTGCAAACGATGACGTCTCATTTGCTGTTGAACGTAGCAGCATACACGCCCTGGTTGGGGAAAACGGGGCCGGGAAAACAACCCTGATGCGCGTTCTTTACGGGATGTATAAGCCTGAAGCAGGCGAAATATTCCTGGATGGTCGCCAGGCTGATATTTCCAGTCCCCATGACTCCATCGAACTGGGAATTGGGATGGTGCACCAGGAATTCCAGTTAGTACCTTCTTTGACAGTTGCCGAAAACATTGTTTTGGGATACGAGCCGCATAAGGGGATCTGGTTGGACAAGCAAACCACGCAAGCACAGGTATCGGAAATATCTGAGAGATTTGGACTGCATGTCGATCCCGATATGCCCATCCGCGAGATTCCCGTCGGGGTTCAGCAGCGTGTGGAAATCCTGAAACTCTTATACCGCCAGGCAGAATTATTAATCCTCGACGAACCGACAGCAGTGCTTACACCCCAGGAAGTGGAGAGCTTTTTTCAGGTATTAAAGCGCCTGTGCAGTCAAGGACACACAATTATATTGATAACCCACAAGCTGAAGGAGGTCATGAGCATCTGTAATTACGCGACAGTCTTGCGCCGGGGTGTAAATGTGGGGACTGTCGAAGTCGCCAAGAGCAGCAAAGCCGAAATCGCGAGCCTGATGGTGGGACGGGAGGTGGAGCACATCTATCAGAAGGAGGAGATCTCCAGCCCAGTTCCAAAGCTGATATGTGAAGACGTCTCCGCTCTTGATGATCGCCGGCTGCCAGCACTACGCAGCATCAGTTTTACGGTCAACGCAGGTGAGATCCTCGGAATTGCCGGCGTGGAAGGCAACGGACAGAGCGAACTGGTAGAAGTACTGGCGGGACAGCGCCAAGCCGAAGGTAAGATCACTCTTGATGGGGATAATTTATCGGACCACGGCACGCGCTTCATCCGAGAGACCGGAGTGGCGTTGATTCCTGAGAGCCGAAAAACGCAGGGCTTGAATCTACAAGGAAAAGTTTCCGAAAACCTGGTCTCAAATACCTACTATCAGCCACCATTCTCCAAGTACGGCATCCTTTCAATAGATAAAATTTCCAAATATGGACACAAATTGATCCAACGCTTTGATATTCGCACAGAAAGTCCAAACGCTGTGGCTGCCACGCTTTCGGGAGGCAATGCCCAAAAGATCATTATCGCCCGCGAACTTGCTGATAGACCCGAGGTTCTAGTGGCTGCTCACCCGACACGTGGTTTGGACATCTCAGCCACCCAGTTTGTGCACGAAGAGATGCTGGGGTTGCGCGCTCAGAATGTAGCCGTGCTGCTAATATCTGCCGATTTAGACGAACTGCTCGCTCTGGCAGATAGAATCCTGGTCCTGTTCGAAGGAAGGTTTGTCGGAGAGGTCGACCCCAAAACTGTGACTTACGAGCGGCTTGGATTATTGATGGCCGGACATGTAAATGATGCCTAAGATATCATCGTGGAGTGGTTTAACTTGAATTCAGGGATATTGTCGAAATACGGCACCCAATTCCTTCAGGTAGCCCTTACCTTGACAGTCGCTCTGGTAATGGGTGCTCTGGTGATGGAACTGTCCGGCAAAGATTCTGTTGAGGCTTATAAAGTGCTTCTCATCAGCGCTCTGGGCAGTCGGACCGCGATAGCCAATACACTCCTGGCAGCCACACCGCTTATATTTTCCGGTTTAGGCGCCGCGATCGCATTCCGTGCCGGCGTGTTCAATGTCGGAGTAGAAGGTTCTATCTACATGGGCGCCTTCGCATCAGCATGGGTCGGCTTCACCTTCCTGGGATTGCCCGCTCTGCCGCTTATCCTGCTCAGCATTCTGGCAGCCATCATCGCCGGTGGGTTGTGGTGTTACTTCCCCGGTGTATTGAAGGCGCGCTTGAACGTGGACGAAATCGTCACCACGATCATGCTCAACTACGTGGCGATTCTTTTTACCAGCTATCTCGTCAATTACCCATTCCGGCTGGCCGGTCTGGCTAATGCCATGTCAGCCGAGGTCGCACCCCAGGCATGGCTGGCTCGTCTGGTTCCACCCTCACAGTTCAATGCCAGTTTCATCGTTGCAGTTATTTGTGCTTTTATTATGGCGTTTCTTTTCAACCGCATGCGCCTGGGTTTTGAACTACGTACTGTCGGTGATAACCCGATTTTTGCGCACTGGTCCGGAATGCCCGTGGTGCGGGTGATCGAGAAGGTGATGTTTATCAGCGGTTTATTAGGTGGGCTGGCAGGGGCGGCTCAGGTTCTGGGAGTCAACTACCGCTTTATAGCTAACTTCTCACCGGGTTACGGTTTCACCGGCATCACTATTGCCCTGCTGGCGCGGAATTCCCCCATCGGCACCCTGATAGGAGCGCTTTTGTTTGGCGTTCTCAGAAGCGGGAGCTCCACGATGGAAATTTTTACTGACGTGCCGCGCGACCTGATTACTGTGCTCGAAGCGACGGTGATCTTTTTCGCGGCACTCGAATTCAGCTTTACATGGCTTCGGAGAAAACGGCATGCAACCGCTTAGTAATTTGCTCTTTGGAATGCTGCGTATGAGCACACCTCTCCTATTAGCAGGAATGGCGGGCGTGCTCAGCCAGCAGGTCAACCTGTTGAACATCGCTCTGGAAGGATTGATGCTTGCCGGTGCCTTTTTCGCGGTCGTCATTGGGGCTTATTTCGGCAGCGCTTGGGTGGGTCTGCTGGCCGCGATTCTATTCGCCTTGTTATTCGCATTGATCTTCGGATTCTTCATAATCGACCTGAAAGCGAATCTTATCGTCGCCGGGTTGGCTCTCAATATCCTGGCAATAGGCATTACCTCGTATTTGCTGGTCATCTGGTTTAATGCCCGCGGCGTGTACTCACCTGGCAATTTTAAGAAGTTACCAACTTTAACACTGCCGTTGATTGAAAAGATACCTTTCCTGGGAGATGTGCTCTCCGGGCATGGAGTATTGGTATATGTCTCCTGGCTGGCAGTTTTATTCACCAGTTTATTGCTATATCGAACGCCATTAGGGGTACACATGCGAGCTGTTGGCGAACACAAAGAATCAGCCGAAACCGCCGGCATCCCGGTAAAACGCGTTCAATATATTGCTATTCTGATCGGAGGCATCATGTGCGGCATCGCAGGTGCCCAGCTTGCTATCGGTGATCTGACCCTGTTTTCCGACAACATGACCAACGGGCGCGGCTTCATCGCGCTGGCGGCGGTCTTCTTCGGGGGAGCACGCCCGGGATTGACAGCTTTAGGCTGCTTATTATTCGGTTTGTTTGAAGCGCTGCAGTTCCGGCTCCAAATCGGCACAGGATTGCCGCCCCAGTTGGTGCAGATGCTGCCTTATATCATGGTGGTTTTATTGCTGATATTTATCTCCGTACGCGATAAGTACAGGGGTAAAACGGCATGAGCGTCGATCTCATCGTTTCGGGCTACCCCGGTCTTGATCATATAATGCCGGTAAACCGCGCTCCCCAACCGGGTGAGACCGGAGTGATCCTGCGCGCCCCACGCCTTGACACAGCCACCCCCGGCGGATGTGCACCCAATATTGCGGTAGCTTGCGCACGCCTGGGTATAAAGAGCGCCGTTGTGATCGTCATCGGTGATGACCAGGACGGGAAACGCCTGGTGGAAGCGCTCGAGCGGGAAGAGGTCAACACCCAACATGGCATCCACGTAATTCCCGGAGGACATACCGCCCACACATTCCTTTTCCTGGATCCCGAAAACCGCCACCAGACGTTTTATTTCCCAGGAGCAAGCGGGGCTAAGGATGTGTCTATTCACTTGGAACAGGAAACATTAGGCAGCGCAAAATGGGGCGTGATCACGGTCGGCAACCCAATTAACAACCTGGCAGTCCTGGAATTTATGGTCGCAAGCAACATCCCAATCCTGTGGAGCCACAAGAACGACAAATCAGCTTTTCCCACAGAGCTCGTGGAGCGCCTGGCGCAGGTCAGTGCAATCGTGGTGCTCAACAAACACGAGGCGGATGCGGTGCAAAAGACCCTGGAATTAACTGGGATTAGGAATCTGCTCCAGCGCGGTCCAAAGGTAGTTATCCTGACCAGAGGTGAAGGCGGCTGCCGGATTATCACAACCGAAGGCACAAGGGACGTTCCCGCTGTCGCACCAGATCATCTAGTAGATCCGACAGGAGCAGGAGACGGATTCTGCGCTGGTCTGTTATTTGGACTGCACCACGAACTTCCTCTCGTGGATTGTTGCCGCATCGGTGCTGTGGTCGCTTCCTTAGTGTTAGAAGACTGGGGTTGCCAGACCAATCTCCCCAACCTGCCATCTCTCCAAGCGCGCTACTGGGGGGCATTCGGTGAGGAGATTCAATTGGGTGGAGCATCGCTATCATGAAAACAGCTTTGATCGTTGTGGATGCGATAAACGAT
>CBFDCK010000111.1:0-11040 GCA_965603285.1 uncultured bacterium | reverse complement strand
TGATTGTAGAAATCGCTGAAAGCGCGTGCAATTTCGTAAACCAGGTTGGTCAAGTGGAGCGGTTTATACTCTTTCGCTGCGCGCTGTATTTCAGCGGGTATGCGGGATATCAGGTCGATAAGTTGAATTTCAGATGGGTGTAATTCATGCTCAGGCTTAAACGGGTCCGGAAGAGATCCGTCCATCCGGCGCAGGATGCTGTTAGCGCGTACATGAGCATATTGGATATAAGGAGCAGCCTGTCCATCGAAATCCAGGGCGCTCTCCCAATCGAAGGTAACAATTTTAACATTATCACGTGCCAGCATCGTGTACTTCAAGGCGCCTAACGCCACAGCTTGTGACACCTTGAGTTTTCGTTCTTCGCTCAATAGCGGGTTTTTCTCTTCCACGATTTGATATGCTCTCTCAGTCGCTTCGCGGATTAAATCCTCCAGCAGGACAACCGTACCTTCTCGAGACGACATGGTCACATTTCCAGGTAGGTTTACGATCTCATAAGCAAGGTGGTAGCAGTCCTTTGCCCATGGGTGGCCCATGATTTCCAGGGTTTTAAATATCTGCTGCATATAAAGCGATTGTCTCACGTCGATTACATAGATTGAGCGGGTAAGGTCATATTCCTGAAATTTCTGGATGGCGAGTGGCAGGTCCTTGGAGGCATATAAAGAAGTGCCATCCGAACGCAAGATCACCAACACACGGTATTTTTCTTTCTTTAATCCAAGCAAGTCATCCAAACGGATGATTACAGGACCATCCGGGCGCTCATCCTCAGCAACACCGCTTCGTATCAGATCATCAACTAACGCTTTTCCTGGTTGCTCTACTTCACTTTCGTAATACATTCGGTCGAAATTTACATCCAGCAGGTCATAAATCTGTTCGAAGCCTTCCAAGGACCATTCCCGGGTATTTTCCCACAGCGCCACAATCTCGGGATCACGATTATCCCAACGTGAAAAAAGAGCGCGCACTTCGGGTTCAAATTCCGGATGGTCTTCTAGACGGTTGTCTGCTTCGGTGTAAATATCGCCCATCCAGCGTGTTTTATCTTCGCCCGGTACTTCTCCTTTATGATAATTCAGGTAATTCCACAACCATTTAATAACGTGCCATCCGATATCACCGATATAATTTGCGCGTACAACCCCATAACCTGCGCATTCCAGAATGTTACACATTACTGAACCCACAATCACGTTTCGTAAATGCCCGACATGAAACGCTTTATGAGTGTTCGGTTGGGAAAACTCCACCATAATGAGTTCTCCCTTAGGGTCACCGCAGCCAAAATTTCCGCCTGCGTGCAATACATCGTCGATCACCCGACTTGAGTATTCTGACGTGGAGAAGTAAAGATTTAGATATCCATTGAGCGCTTCTACACGCGAAAATCCAGGCGGGGTATCCAACTGCACAGCAATCCCGGATGCAATTTCTTGGGCTCTTATTTGAACAGGGGGGAGTTTTGTGGGGTGGTCTTTTTTGGTGCGGGTTTCCTGCGCGGCTAACTGGAAAAAGGACGTAGAAATTCCCCATTCACCTGAAAATGGGATCGGATTCCACTTCAACATTCCGGGGTCGGGGAGACCAGTGTCGGAGCAGTAATCACGGACCGTCGCTTCGATAACCTGTTGTTCGCGTTCAAACATGGATTTTTCCCCAATATAAACCTTTCATTTTGGGAGCAGCTAGATGCTGCGCTGACAAATGATTTCGACCCTTTTGAATATTCCGATCATTCAAAGTGCGGTTAATTACATTTAAAATTCAGACATTGATTATATCACGCTGGGTGATTATCCCCAGTGTGGATAGGAATGATTCTGTGCGGTATGCGCGAAAAAGCGGGAGCCTAATTAGGCTCCCGCTTGGGTTATAGCGTTAAAACGAAGAGGAACGATTGTTATTTGACTGCTTTCCCCTCAAGTGACCTTAATTGTTTCATCAAGCGGCTTTTCCGGCGGGCAGCGTTGTTTTTGTGAATGACTCCTTTTGCAGCAGCCCGATCCAGGGCGATAATTGCAGCATTGGTGGCTTCTTGCGCGGTTTTAAATTCGCCTTCTTCGATGGCGGTACGGGCTTGTTTTATGTACGTGCGGGTGGATCCTCTATAGACACGGTTGCGCACCCGGCGTTTTTCGTTCTGCCGGTTGCGTTTGATTCGAGACTTTAAATTTGCCAAAACAATCCTCCAAACGATCAACAATCAATGTATAAGAACGGGTATTTTACTCGAGGCTTCAGGATTTGTCCAGCAAAATGTAAATCGAATATTACGTGTCAATAATAAAAGTTGACGGGAGTGAGTAAAAATAGTATCATAGATACGTCCAGGTTGGTCGGGTGATCGCAGTTTTGCATGACATAACTGAGGAAAGTCCGCACTCCATAGAGCATGATGCCGGGTAACGCCCGGGGTGGGGAAACCTGCCGGATAGGGTCACAGAAATAAACCGCCTAAGGATTGCAGATCTCAGGGTTCAATTATTAGATCGATTAACATCTTATGGTTGAGATCGGAAATCTGCAATCCCGGCAAGGGTGAAAAGGTGGTGTAAGAGACCACCGGCGCATGTAGCAATATGTGTGGTCAGACAACCCCCATCAGGAGCAAGACCAAGCAGGGACGATACAATGGTGATTGCTGTTCAGAGATTTGATTGTTGGTTGTTTCAACCGGCAGTCAGAAATCGAACGACAGCAGTCCATTGTGGGAGGTGGCTCGCCTCCTGATCCGCTGAAGAGCAGTGATCAGAGTTCCGGGTAGGTTGCAAGAGCCGGGTGGAGACACCTGGCCCAGATAGATGGTCGCCATGGTAGTGGTCCAACCACCATTACCTTACAGAATGCGGCTTATAGACCAGCCTGGTCAGAACTGAGAGGACGGAGTGATTGGGACCACTCCGTTTTATATTGTCAATTCCGCTATGTATCCAAGTGATTACATTGAAAGCGTGACCCTTCGTGATGGCACGGGAGTAACGATACGCCCAATCAGACCGGATGACGCGCCTCGCTTGCAGGTCACTTTCAAAAGGCTGTCATCACAAACTGTATATCTGCGTTTTTTTGAGACCTTCAAACAACTATCCGATAAGCAGGCGATGTATTTTGCCAATGTTGATTACCAGGAACGTATGGCGTTAGTCGCTGAGGTTGAGGAAGCGGGGGAAGATAGTATCATTGCGGTGGCGCGTTATGATATGCTTGGCGATTCAGAACCTGGTGCAGCTGAGAGCGCTATTGTCGTTCGCGATGATTATCAGAATCGTGGGTTAGGGACGATAATCATGATTCGCCTGTTGAACTACGCTCGCGATCATGGTGTTGCATCTTTTCTGGCTACAATCCATATGAGCAATGCCAGGATTATGAATTTCGTTAAACGCAGCGGCTTTCCCTTTGAGAGGAAAATGATCGAGCCAGGAATTATGCAAGTACGTGTAATTCTAATGGACGTGATTGAGGAATAGTGATTAGATATCCTTAAGCGCATTCCTGGGATTCATCATTCGCACCAGCATCCCCACCATAAAACCAGCAGCAGTTAGCGCTGCCAAACCTAATTTAGTTACGTCAACTACTGGTTCTACGCGCACACCTTCGGGGGTGGAAATTATTACTGCAGCCGGTCTTGATAGCACACGACCTCCACCTCCGCCGCCGCTGCCAGATCCTTCACTTATTTCATCGCTCTCGTCTTCTTCACTTTCGGTTTCTTTTGAGAAGCCCGTGCCGCGACCAGACCCAACCCCAAACCCCATCACCGTGAGCACTTCAGCGGCGGGTATGATAAGGTTGTCACCATCCTGAATCGGTACGCCATACACTGCTTCTACGCTAGCAGATTGGAGGAATTCGCTTAATGTTTCTTGGATAATTTCCATAGCATCTTCTTCCTTGAGCATTTCCAATTCTTCGTCTTGTGTTTGTAGAGCATTTTCGTCTGACATTTATTACCTCCGGTTGGTTTTATTACGCCGTTGTGAGATCAGCATCATTAGAGGGAAAACAGCTAGGCTTACACCCAGCAAAGCCCAAAGCGCCCGCCGGGTAACGTCAACTATTGGAATAATTTGTTCGTTCCCATCTGATGAGACGACAAGCAGTGACGCGGGGCGGTTCCATATCAAACCCCCGTGCAATCCTGGAATTTGAATCCGCATAGATTTTGAGAATGGCACAATTTTTGTTTCCCCCATTGTTATTGCTTCTCCAGCTTTTGTTTCAGTTTGGATAAAACCGGGCATATTATCCCTCCTCGTCCGAATAATTTTGAGTTTCCTCGTTTGGAGCTTGCTCTGTTTCTGATGCTTTAAATTTATCCGTCACTTTTTCGAGTTCGGAATTTACAGCTTGTATTGCTGATAGGAGTTCATCTCGTACTTTGGTCTCAAATTCACCATTCTTGAAGCGCGACTGTATTTTTTCTACGTCGGATTTCATCCGCTGACTGGTCGGACTTTCGTTAAACTTGTCTGCTTCTTGTCTAATAGAAGCGCTAAACTCGGATATTCCCTTTTCGATGTCTGCTTGTAATTTTTGGCGTTCCGGTCTTTCCCATGCTGTGTGAACAGCGTCGACTATATTCTTACCCAGATTTCGAAATTCGTCGGCTAAATTGTCTTCAGGTCCTGTGTTTTCTTCCATCACCGTTCTCCTTTAATCCACAGTAATATTGTGCCCCATTTTTATTAGGGCTGCAAGGGTATTCGCGAGAAATGTATTCGGGAAAATCGACTGCCAATACGAGTTATTTTGGGAATTGATGTTGATGGTAAAACAACCAAGAGGAAATGTAAAACTTCCTCTTGGTTGCATTTAAAGAAGACAAGAACCGGCTTTGGGCTTTTTCAATCTGTATGCCCACTACCTGTAAGTTGGTGCAAATCTTAAAAACCTGACTTCCTTCGCGAACTATTAGAAACGTGAGAAAAAAATCGAGCGTACGCTGCTAATAGAAAAACAACGCGTATTAAAAAAACTCGCATTCTAATATTGTGTGACTAAATCAATCCAGTGCGCTGTAACCAGGACCATCCGTGAAGTAATCGTAGTTAGGCTGGATGTCTTCCGTCAAATCTAGGACTTCTCCAGTTTCAAGCTGGCGCACAATATCGAGGACGACTGGATCGTCGTGATGATTTGTGGCTTCATAATGACCGGATAACCCTACCTTGCTGATATACTCCCCGCCCTGGGCTGTGTAATCCGATGGTACTTCATCTTCGGAGAATATCGCTTCAAAAGGACACTCGGGGACACATGCGCCGCAGTCGATGCAGGTGTCCGGGTCAATGTAGAACCACGGCCACTCTGTTTGTGGTTCACCGGGCACAATGCATTCCACGGGGCAAACTTCCACACAACCGGAGTCGCGCAGGCAAAGGCTGGTAATGATATACGTCATGGGTTCGACCTCCTGTAAATGTAACTATTTTATGTCAACCGGATCTTGACTTTGTGTTGATCTCCGTCGATAAGGCTTCCAGAAATCATATATTGCAGATTTTAGCCCCCAGACGCGCCTTTGTCAAGCAAAACAACAGAAAAACAACAAATAATACTATTTTGGTGACGGGCTTATATCTAACCGGGAACTATCTGAATTTATCATTGCGATGAATATCTGTGTTGTCGTTGACTTGTTACCACATAGCTGTCTAATGCGCTTGCCGGACTGGCAAACTATGCCTGCGGCATAAAAAGTGCATTGATTTCCCGTGAATCCATGATGGTTGTTGGTGTATCATTCGATAGCAATTGTGTTCGTCCATCAGGATTGATATTAATGGAAAGACGCGCCCAACCAAAAATTAACCCGCTGATAGTCATCGCATTTGGAATCCTGGCAGTATCAACGGCTTCCATATTTATTCGCTACGCCCAGGTTTATGTACCCTCAATCGTTATTGCCGCCTATCGACTGACTTTAGCGACTTTATTTCTGACGCCGATCGCGCTTACGAAAAAAAGGTCCGAACTATCGACGATAACCAGAGGTGAATTGGCCCTGGCGATACTTTCGGGAATTTTTCTCGCCCTGCACTTCGCTGCTTGGATCATGTCGCTGGAGTATACAAGTGTAGCCAGTTCTGTAGTGCTGGTTTCCACTGTGCCTTTATGGGTGGCTATTCTCTCACCATTATTGTTAAAAGAGTCGCTCACAAAGCGTGTGCTTATCGGTTTGGTATTAGTGCTTGTTGGAGTGTTGGTAGTGGGTTTGAGTGATTCCTGCACCTGGGACTCGGGTCATCTGGTATGTCCGTCCATTAATGATTTCATCCGCGGTGAGGCTTTCTTGGGTGATATTCTGGCTCTAGCTGGAGCAATGGCTGCCGCTTTCTATATCCTTATCGGTCGTCGCTTGCGGACCAGAATCTCCCTGATAAGCTATATCTTCGTCGTTTATGGTATGGCGGCGGTCGTAACAGTAGTGTTGATGTTCGGTTCTGGTAATTCCCCGTTCGGTTACCCGTCAACTGCCTATTTGTGGTTGCTGCTTATAGCCTTGATCCCGCAGCTGCTTGGGCATTCGACATTTAACTGGGCATTAGGGTTTCTGTCCGCTGCTTATGTATCCATCGCACTGATTGGAGAACCAATCGGGTCCATGATATTAGCTTACATCTTCCTGGATGAAGTTCCAACTACTATGAAAATTGTTGGTGCTATACTTATTCTCACCGGCATTTTTATTGCATCCTTAGGTGAAGCGGAGAGAAACGTTGATTTGAGTGTAGTTGAATGAAATTGTATCCTTATGAGTCCTAAAGAGTCTTCCCAAAATTCAAAAGATACCCCATCAAGGAGTTCTTCAAATAATTCGGACATTGAGTCTCGTCCGGGTTCATGGCTGGGTGTAAAAAGCTTTGGAGCCCGCGCTGAACGTTTCTTGTGGGATATTATTGGAATTTTCTTCCTGGCATTAGCGTTGATGACGCTCTTAGCGTTGGTCCTGCCACAATTGAGTGGTGGGCTTCTAGACTGGTGGGTAGAGGTAATGCGACTCTGGTTTGGATGGGGAGTTGCCTGGTTTGTTCTCGTATTTTTTATATCAGGTTTATGGGTGCTGCTCCACCGTGGTGCAGATGACCGACTGCCGGTTAAGTGGGGACCCATCTTTGCATTAGAGGTAGCGGCATTTACTTCGCTTGCTTTGCTCGCCGTTCTAGGTGGATTTTCACTTGCGCGGGCGGAGATGGGGGTTGATGGAGGCAGAATTGGGTGGGGTTTAGCACAGGTTGTGAGTATCGCTTTACAATCTGCGGGGGTATCATCTGATTATTGGGTAATATTGATTCTAATATTAGTGCTGTTAATAAGTGCTTTTTGGGGGTTAGGACTTTCCCGGCTTTCTAAATCATGGCTGCGTAAAGCGGCTAAACAGCCGGAGTCAGTAGTTGATGCTCCAGGTCCAGCAGTGATCGAAGCCCCATTGGGTGATCAAGAAAAACAATCCGACCAAGTGCGTTCGACTCGCAAGAAACGTACAGTATTACCCCCACAATTTAAGAAGAACTTCAGGATCCAATCGAAAGATGAAGGATCTCCATCGGCGCCTCCGTCGCGCGATGACCGTTTACCGGCTTTGGATTTGATGGTGAAAGAACGCTCTTCACGTCCTGATGAACGCAACATCAATCTTACCGCTGGTTTAATTGAGAAAACCTTGGCGGAATTTGGCATTCCCGCTAAAGTGGTTGGCTTCCGGGTTGGACCGACAGTTACACAATTTGCCGTGGAACCTGGTTATGTGGAAAAGGAGAAGTCTGGGGCTGAGGGAGATGGTGAACGCCAAAAAGTTAGGGTTGCACAAATTTCTGGTTTAAGGAAGGACCTTGCGCTGGCATTATCAGCCGAACGTCTGCGTATTGAAGCCCCGGTTCCTGGACAACCATATGTGGGGATTGAAGTACCAAACTCACGTTCATCGGTTGTGCGTTTACGCCCAATTCTTGAATCAGAAGCATTTTATCAATACAATTCCCCTCTGACCATCGCTCTAGGCAGGGACGTATCCGGTCAACCGGTTGTCACTGATCTGGGTGGTATGCCTCACCTCCTTATCGCCGGAACTACTGGTTCGGGAAAATCGGTGTGCATTGCTGCCTTGACGACATGTTTGGTTATGAACAACACTCCGGAAGACCTGCGCTTGGTGATGATCGATCCAAAAATGGTGGAACTAGTTCGCTTCAACGGCTTAGCACATTTATTTGGAAAAGTTGAAACAGAACTGGTACGCATCTTGGGTGTTCTACGTTGGACTGTAAAGGAAATGGACCGTCGTTACCAGCTTTTAGAAGACTCGCGATCGAGGAATATTGATACTTATAATCGGAAAATGCGCCGGCGCAAGGATGGGGAAACGCTGCCTCGTATTGTCGTCATGATAGATGAGCTCGCAGATTTGATGATGTCCTCGCCAGACCAGACCGAACACAACCTTGTGCGGCTTGCACAAATGGCGCGCGCTACCGGTATTCACCTTGTTCTTGCGACCCAACGTCCCAGCACGGATGTAGTGACTGGTCTCATTAAGGCTAATTTCCCAGCCCGCCTCTCATTTGCGGTTGCCTCGTCGGTTGATTCGCGGGTGATATTAGATTCGTCAGGAGCGGAATCCTTGCTTGGAAAGGGTGATATGCTTTTCTTGTCTCCAGAAGCTTCCGCTCCAGTTCGTGCCCAAGGTGTGATGGTGAGCGACCAGGAAGTTGAACGCGTGATAACATTCTGGCAGAAAGCGATTCCTCCTGCGGAAGAATTTGTGCCTCCGCCATGGGAAGAAATGCTGGAGCAAGAAGGAAAATCCACAGGACGTGATAAGCTATTGGAACAAGCGGTTGATATTGTGCGCCAGACTCAGCGAGCCAGTGCATCCATGCTGCAGCGCCGTTTGCGTGTCGGTTATCCACGTGCAGCACGCCTGATCGATGAGTTGGAGGAATTGGGTATTGTTGGTCCTGCTGTAGGGGGAGGTCGAGAGAGAGAAGTGTTGGTAGACGACGAAACTTGACAGCTTTTCATGCTTGCGATAGCATAGCCTGGTATGCCTGATGACTATAGGGAAAGTTTAGGCATTCACTGTTTATTAAATAGGTCAATATAAGAAAAGGCGGAGATAATCAAGAGTGGAACATTCAGAAGAAAAAGAGCGGACAACCTTCACCGATCGAGTGCGGATTCGATTTAAAGTGTTGTTGGACACGATTGGAACGTTTTTAAACAACCTGGGCTTGATGCCCAATACTATTACAATTTTTGGTCTGGTAGGCAATACAATCGGTGCAGTCTTTCTCTCTCAGGGGCAAATGACAATTGGGGGTATTATTATTTTAGCAATGGGACCGGTGGATGCCCTCGATGGTACCATGGCGCGGTTACGGGGCATGGAAGGTAAATTTGGCGCTTTTGTTGATTCTGTCACCGACCGCTATTCGGAACTCGTAATTTTTGGGGGACTGCTATATTATTACGTTTCCCTGGGAAATGTCCTTGCTTCGATGTTAGTGTTCCTGGCAACTGCCGGGTCAGTATTGGTGTCATATATCCGTTCTCGCGGCCAGTCGTTGGACTGGGATACGAAAGTAGGGATATTGACTCGCATGGAGCGTTATTTAGTATTGGCTCCAACCCTGATATTTAATATTCCCATCGTCGGATTATGGATCATCGCAATTTTTGCCAATGTCACGGCTATCCAGCGGATTATCGATATCCGCAGGCAGGCATACCAGGACGATGAACTCTAATATCTCCATAATTGATATATAAAATCCAGCAATAGAGAGGAATTCTATGCTTACTGGTTTTCAAATAGGACCTTTGCATATCCGTTTTTACGGAATAATTATTATGATTGGCGCCCTTACGGCAGCCTGGTTGGCATCTGTGGAGGCACGCCGCCGTGGTGAAAATCCGGAGATGGTCTGGGATGCACTTGTGTGGGTGCTCATCGGCGGCATTATCGGAGCGCGCATCTGGCACCTTCTAACTCCACCCCCATCCATGGTTGCACAGGGTATCACTACTCAATTCTACCTGACACATCCTTTGGACGCGTTAGCAGTCTGGCGTGGTGGACTGGGAATTCCAGGTGCAGTAATGGGGGGTGTCTTGGCGCTTTATATATTTTGCCGCAGAAATGGACAAAATTTCCTGCTTTGGTTAGATATTGCAACTCCAGGTCTCGCCTTAGCTCAGGCAATCGGTAGATGGGGCAATTTTGTCAACCAGGAAATATACGGCGCACCAACAAATCTCCCTTGGGCAATTCGTATTGACCCCCAACACCGGCTGCCGGGATATCAAGACCAGGAGTATTATCACCCCCTGTTTTTATACGAATCACTTTGGAGCTTAGCCAGTGTAGTGTTTCTGCTTTGGCTGGCAAGACGGTTTGGTGATCGTATGAAATCCGGCGATTTGTTCTTGGTGTACCTTATCACTTATCCTCTGGGAAGATTCATGCTTGATTTCTTGCGTCTGGATCCTTCGATGGTAGCGGGTTTAAATGCCAATCAGACTCTCATGGCAGTCGTCGCTTTAGCGTCAGCCGGTATATTGCTTTGGAGACATCTAGTGAAGGATAAACCGGCGCCAGAAGAAAGTGTCGAATAATCCGTATTACCACCCCTCGATATAAGGCTGCCAATCGATGTTATCGGTCAGGTGGCGACAAAATAAGTAATAAGTAGAAGCCGGAGGCTCTTTGGGAAGGTGCAAAAGATTCATGTGTGCCTGCTCTAATGTCCGGCTTCCTTTGCGGTGGTTGCAGGGCGGACAGGCAGCAACGAGATTTTCCCATGAGTGTTCTCCACCCAACCGGCGCGGAATAATATGGTCAATCGTCAAAAAAGACGTTTTCTTTCCGCAGTATTGGCAAGTGTTGTTGTCGCGCCGTAATACTTCTCGCTTTGTTAACCTGACTCTCGGGCGGGGACGTTTTATCATTTTTCCTAGACGGATGATGGAGGGTCGTGGATAAGAGCGTGATACAGTTCTAATCACACCGCGGCCATTCAGCACCAT
>CBFDCK010000110.1:0-11061 GCA_965603285.1 uncultured bacterium | reverse complement strand
CGCTTTATCGAGATGATGCCGTTCGCAGGCGCTACCGACCTGCAGTTGAAGCGGGTGGTAACCGCCCGAGATATCATGGCATGTATCGAAAGCAATTTAGGAGCATTACAACCTGTGAACGGCGGCATTTTGGAAGGAGAAGCGCGCCTGTACCGTATACCCGACGCCCAGGGCGATGTCGGCTTTATATCATCGGTCACCAAGCCATTCTGCGCCACCTGTACGCGCGCCCGTCTCACTGCAGACGGTCGTCTTAGATTGTGCTTGCTGCGCGAAGGGGAAGTCGATTTGCTGACCCCATTAAGAGCAGGTGCATCAATGGCAGAGTTGCGCCAGATTTTATTGGACGGCATCTGGGATAAACCCTGGGGGCATGGACTGGCAGAAGGGCTGATACCCCTGAACCGGGTGATGAGCGAGATTGGAGGTTGACCTGAATACCACAGGTGATCTGGACCACACGAACGAAATCTTGCAGGACATCCAAACCATCATCTTTGATCTGGACGGCACACTGCGTCACAACTTGCCGTCTCGCTCCCAGACGTTCGTTGGTTTCTTATCGCAGTTCGGCATAGAAAATGACCTGGAGAAACGGCACTGTGTCGTTCGCTGGGAGCATTACTATTGGGCACAATCAGAAGAACTCGCCCAGGACTGGTTAACTTTTCAAGTGCCAACCATCAATGAAGCCAACGACCCCTTCTGGACAAATTACATGTTCCGGAATTTACGGGCATACGGCTGCCCCCCTGAACTGGCGCATGATCTGGCTCCAGAAGCAGCCCGATATATGGAAGAAAACTACCAACCAGAGGATTGGATACCGCCGGAGGTACCAACCACATTACAGGCGTTGAAAGAAAGCGGTTTTCAGCTTGGATTGCTCTCCAACCGTCGTGAACCAATTCATGAAAAACTAGAAGGTATGGGATTACATGGTTACTTCAAGTTAGCGCTGTTTGCCGGTGAAGTCAATTCCTGGAAACCTGACCCGCAAATCTTTTACGATGCTTTGAACCAACTCGATACAACCGCCCGGCAAACTGCCTATGTGGGTGACAACTATTATGCGGACATTATCGGCGCACAGCGAGCCGGCGTAAATCCAGTGCTCTTAGATCCAGAAGGTGTTTTTCCGGACGCTGATTGCCCGGTGATTAAATCGATCGAGGATTTACTGGTCTTGATTGAAAGCTAGTTTCCCGCTCTAGAACCCTTCCAACTTCGACATATCCGCCGCTTCGTCAGCCAGGGTGGCAATACGCTGCAGGATAGCCAGGCGATTTTCACGTATCCTGGCGTCCTCTACCATAACCAGGACATCGTCAAAGAAGCGGTTGATATCCGGGATCATTGGCAAGAACGCATTCAAGAAATCGTCCACAGAACCAGGAGAGCGCGGCATCGCTTCCGCCTCGAGCAGCGAGGCGTACAAATCCCGTTCAGGGGTTTCAATGAAAGCGTCTGGATCGGGCTGGTATTGTTCCCCCAAGTCGCGCGTGATGCGCACACAGCGAGAATAAGCCGGCAGGATGGTATTCCAATCTGAGCGCCCAACCCAGGCTGACAGTTCCGTAACTGCATGTGCAGATCGAGCCGGGTTATAACCCTGAGCAGACAGCACAGCCTCTACAATGTCGTAACGCGCGCCCGCTTCCAGCAAAACATTACGCAGTCGTTCTACAATAAAATCAAGAACCTCATCCCGGTTATCCGGACTTGCGGAGACCGGCAAGTGCCCTGCTGCAGCACCGAGAGCCATACGCAGATCAAAATTCAAATCCCAATCGAGCAGGACCTGAACAACGCCATTAGCAGCTCGACGCAGAGCGAAGGGATCCTTCTTTCCCGACGGTTTCAGCCCAGCAGTGAACAAACCAGCAAGGCTGTCTAAACGGTCTGCCAGACCGACGATCAAACCAGGGCGGCTGGAGGGTGAATTGTCGCCAGCGTGACGCGGCAAATAGTGTTCGAAGATCGCATCAGCAACTGCCTGCGTCTCACCAGATTCCAAGGCGTAATAACGACCTATCTCGCCTTGAAGTGAAGTCATCTCAACCACCATTTTGGTCGCCAGATCAGCTTTGCACAGCTCGGCAGCCCTGCGAGCTGCAACGAGCTCACTAGGATTTAATTCGAGCTGCGCATCCAGATCATCCACAAGCGCCGTGATGCGGTGGGTTTTATCCAGCATGGAACCAAGTATGACCTGGAAGGTGAGCGTATTTAATTTGGGCAGGTAGGATTCGAGCGGCTTCTTTAAATCCTCCTGCACAAAGAAATCCGCATCAGCGAAGCGCGCCCGGATCACGTGTTCGTTGCCCTCAATTACCAATTCCATCCCCTGACTGTCACCATTGCGCACAACTATGAAATAGGGTAACAGGGATGACTCTTCGCCGCCGTCTTTTTCAATCACGGGAAAATAACGCTGGTGCTTCTTCATTACAGAAGTCAGCACCTGGCGCGGCAGGTTAAGGTGCGATTTATTGAAGGAACCGTACAGTCCCACAGGCGCTTCAACCAGATTTGTGACCTCATTTAAGAGGATCGGGTCATCGGTGACCGCGCCGCCAACTTCAGCGGCAAGGAGTTTGATTTGAGATTGAATGCTCGCGCGGCGTTCTTCTGGATCTAAGAGTATTCCCTGTGCCGCGAGGGACGAGAAGTAATCGTCGGAGTCACGCACCACAAATTTCTCAGGTACTCTGAAGCGCAATCCCCGGGTGAGGTTGGTGGATTGAAGTCCGGCATACTCAAAAGGAACTACCTGCCCACCGTGCAGGGCTAACAACCAGCGAATAGGTCTCGAGAAAACCACGTTTGTATGGTTCCAGCGCATGGATTTATCAAAACGAATGGCCGCGATCAAATCTGCCAGCGCTCCGGATAACACTTCAACTGCAGGCAGACCCGCCTGTTTCACAACGGCTGTCACATAACGCCCACCATCCAATTCACGAATTTCCAAATCAGCCACGGACACGCCTTTGCTGCGCGCAAATCCCTGCGCCGCTTTTGTCGGGGCACCTTCCGGATCAAATGCCCGTTCAGCAGGGGGACCCTTGACCACCTGCTCCAGTTCGGTCTGGCGGGATGCCAGGTCTTCTACAAAGAGGACCAGCCGGCGCGGCGTACCCAAGATGTGAACTTCGCCATGTTCTAGGCGCAGTTTTTTTAGCCAGCCCGGAACCATCCCTTTAATTTGAGCCATGGCAGAATCCAGGTCGCCGGCAGGAAGTTCTTCTGTACCAATTTCAAGTAAGAATGAATTGGGGTCAGTTGAAAGGGGACGAGTCTCCACACCCTCGTTCCTCATCACACCTGCTCCCGGACTCCCCGCCTCCTCAGCTCTCTTCTCCTCACCTTGCGCTAACCATGGATATTCCAGACTCTCACGCTGAGTAAGATACGCTTCTGCCACCCGTCGAGAAAGGTCACGCATACGGGCAAACAGAGCTTGCCGTTCAGTCACACCCACTGCACCGCGCGTGTCCAACACGTTAAACGTGTGCGAACACTTGAGCACATAATCATAGGCTGGTAAAACCAGGTCCTGCTCCAGGCATGAGGCTGCTTCGGCTTCAAAAAGATCGTACATATGGCGCAGGCGCTCAGTGTCAGCGATTTCGAAATAATATTTGCTGTGCTCTTGCTCGGCTTGCAGGTTGACATCGCCTGCTGCCAGGGTAGAACTCCATTGAATATCACGAAAACCAGGAACCCTTTGCAGGGCAATAGCAATGCGGTCTAAACCATAGGTGAGCTCTACGGAGACAGGATCGAGGGCAATACCACCAGCTTGCTGGAAATATGTGAACTGGGTGATCTCCTGCCCGTCCAGCCATACTTCCCAACCAAGACCCCAGGCGCCCAAGGCAGGCTGCTGCCAGTTGTCTTCCACAAAACGAATGTCGTGCTGGCGAGGGTCTATCCCTAATGCCCCCAATGATTCAAGATAAATCTCCTGCGGGTTACCAGGATCAGGTTTAAGGATGACCTGAAATTGGTAGTGCATCTGCATCCGGTTTGGGTTTTCACCGTAGCGACTATCGTCGGGACGGATGGAGGGTTCAACGTAAGCCACACTCCAGGGCTCTGGTCCGAGTACACGCAGGAAGGTAGCCGGGTTCATCGTCCCAGCACCAACCTGGGTGTAGTAAGGCTGCCAGATCAAGCAACCCCGTTGGACCCAGAAATCTTGCAGGGTCATAATTATGGATTGTAAGTTTAACGGTTCATTCATATTTACTCAAACCTTGTCCAAAGTTGTCTATCAAGAGAGGGGTATTATAATCTCAACTCCCCATTATAATTCAAAGAAAAACAGGGAATTCTGACTGCCCAGCCAAAATTCCCTGTCCTCCTTCGAAGACAATTTCGGGGATCTGCGAACAAATTGTCGCCCCGAATAATACAGCAGATTACGGTATCTCGCCGGCAAGTTCCTTTTCAATAATATCCTGGAAGACTTCGAAGGGTTGGGCGCCAACTACCGCGATGCCGTTCAGAAAGAAAGTAGGAGTAGAGCGCACACCCAGACTGGATGCGAACTCATAATCAGCCTGCACTTCATCGCTGTAGCGACCTTCTTCAATGCATTCTTCGAATTCTGGGATATCGAGCTCCAAATCCTGAGCATACTTCACATAAGCATCTTCGCCGAAGTCATATTCATCACTGTATAACAATTCGGAAAATTCCCAGAAAGCGTCCTGCTCGTTAGCACAACTGGCGGCTTCTGCCGCAGGAACAGCGTTGGGGTGCAGGGATGTAAGCGGGAAGTCGCGATAGACAAAACGGACCAGGTCCGGGTATTTATCACGAATTTTGTCAAACACCTCATCATGCCAGCGGCGGCAAAAAGGACACTCGTAGTCGCTGAACTCGATAATGGTGATGGGCGCATCTTCAGATCCGAGGCTGGGATTATCTCCCTCGGGCACATCGTAGCGCTTGACTTGCTGCGGCGTTGTATCTCCACTTTCTCCTGATGGGTTCTGCGCGGTCGCTTCATCTTGATTTACCGGATTATCCTGGTCAGCCACCCGAGGCTCTCCGGCGCTCTGCTGGGTGACGGGCGATCCTTCGTTTGTGGACGATGTAAACGGCTGTAAGCCCCAGAAAATATAACCTACGCTTATGCCCAACACAAAAGCGATGGGCAATAAAGCCAGGAAGAAGTGGGAGCGTTTGAATGTGATGCTTTTCTCAGCATCTGGATTCGCTGAAGCTTTCTTGCTTTCAGATGATTCAGTTGACACTTTGTTGGCTGCCTCCTAATTTAAGATATTTGTGAGCTTAGTTGTCTATTAAGTTCAAGCGATTATAACACGCCCTTAAATCAAAACCCCAAGCGACTGTGAAGTCCTTGGGGCTCTTTTATTACGACGCACGGTCGATCAGAGAGAAATCCCTCAGGTGCTCCCCGTGTCACAAGAAGCTGCGGTGGGGCTGCCCAGCGAGAAAGAGCTTCCTCCAGCGGCTTTGGACGCAAACATCGAGATTTTCTTGTTCACCTTGGAACTGCCGCATTCAGGGCAGATCACTTCGTTGACCGCGCCGGTGTTAAAAAGAAGCTCTTCAAACTCCCGGTTACAATCCGAGCATTCAAATTCAAATATTGGCATACAATACTCCTCTATCCCATCGTTCAACCGGTCTCAATGACCGGAATTTGTTATAACATACAATTATCATTAATTTGATGCAAGAACGCGTAAAAGGTTACACCGTTTTCATTACAACAGTTATTATAAACGCTTAGCGTATAATAATCATCTTGAAATGCTTAAATTTTTTTAATTTACGCCCACGCTCTCGCATTGACCATATTTGAGGAGATCCCCCATGCTGGAAAACCCAGTGATTAAAACGATGTTGAACCGAAAATCGATTCGCCGCTATACGGAAGAAATTCCCAGCGACGAAGTGCTTGAGACCATCATGCGTGCCGGGCAGCAAGCGCCCTTCGCTTCCCAGCTCGGCAGTCTCTTGTTGTCTAAGAACCCGGAAAAGAACAAGTTTAACGCTCCTTTACTGTTCACCATCTGCGTGGATGTTCACAAATGGGAGCTCATCATGGCACAACGCAACTGGAAGATGGTCGCCAGCGATTTAAAGCTGCTTCTGCTCGGCATGCAGGATGCCGCCTTGATGGCAGAGAACATGGTCATAGCGGCTGAAAGCCTGGGCATGGGAAGCTGCTTCCTGGGCAACGCACCATACCGTTCCAGCCAGATCATCAAAGAATACAACCTTCCCAGCCGGGTATTTCCGATGGTACAGCTAAGTATGGGTTACCCGGCCGAAAATCCACCCCCCCGGCCGCGCTACCCACTGGAATTCGTGCTCTTTGAAGATAAATACCCGGATTTCAGCGAGGACCAAATTCGGGAAGCAATGACCCAAATGGATAAAGGTTATCTGGCTCAAGATTACTACCGGGTTGGCAAGGCGATGATACCTTTGAGCATCGACCGGGAAGAGACCTTTACACTCGAGGACTACAGTTGGACCGAACATATCTGCCGCAAATGGGGACAAGCTTTCCTGGGGCATAATCTGCTGGCACAGTTCAAGAAATGCGGTTTTAATATAGACGAAAGGGCAAAGCAGACCAATTCAGAAACGGAATAACCGGGTTTGGAATAGCAGCAAGTGAAATGATCATTAAGGAATTAAATATCACATGAAAACTTTGAACAGCATCTTGGCAGTCCTCCTGCTAATTGTTCTGGGGACGGCTTGCGTTTCAAGCCAGCCAATCGAAGAAACTCGCCAGCTTTCAATCCTCTACACCAACGACGAACACGGGTGGATGGCAGGTGTAGATGAAGGAAAAGGGGCAGCAAACCTTGCCGGTCTCTGGGATGCAGAAGACTATGGCGAAAACAGCGCAGTCCTGGTCCTAAGCGGTGGAGATAACTGGACCGGACCCGCAATTTCCACCTGGTTCTTCGGTCAGGGCATGGTCGAAGTCATGAACGCCATGGCGTACGATGCCTCGGTGATCGGCAATCACGAGTTCGACTTTGGTATCGATATATTAGAAACACGCCTGGGGGAAGCCAGTTTCCCATATCTGAGCGCCAATATGCGCTATAAAAAGAATGGGGAGGTGCCTAGGGACATGGGCATTGAGCCCTACACAATTATTGATCTTGACGGTATAAAAGTTGGGATCATCGGTTTAACCACGACCGACACTCCTAGAGTCACCAATCCAAAGAATGTGGCGGAATTTGATTTCATCGAATACAGGCAGGCATTAGAAGAATATGTCCCCAAAGTCCGAGATGCAGGCGCGGATATCGTCATCCTGGCAAGCCACGTGTGCACTGACGAGCTGACCAGATTGGCATGGCAGGTTAAGAGTTTGAATATACCGGTGATGGGCGGCGGTCACTGCCACGAACTATATTCCAGCCAGGTTGGAGAGACTGTAATCATCGAAGGAGGCTCATATCTTGCCAGTTACGCCTACGTGCAGCTAACTTATGACCCGGCGACCAAAGAGATAACCAATAAAGAGTTTGGCACCCGCATGAATTCCGGTGGAAAAGCGGATGAGGAAATCGCCCAGATAGTCCACAGCTGGCAGAAGAGAACCGACGCGGAGCTCAACGTGACGATCGGCTACCTGGATAAAGAAATCCCGCGTAGCAGCCAGAAAATGGAAGATTTGATCACCAAATCCTGGCTGAACGGATACCCGGCAGCCGACATTGCCATTACCAACCGGGGCGGCATCCGGGACAATCTCCCTGCTGGAGATATTAAGCTTGCCAATATTATCAGCGTCATGCCGTTCGACAACACTTTAATTGCGCTGACGCTGACCGGCGAACAAATCATAAAGGTAGTAGAGAGAGGTAAAAGCCCAGCCTTGGGCGGCATTCACAAAAGCGGGGACCAGTGGATTGTAGATAAAACCGGGGAGCCTCTTGATAAGGACGAGACCTATGTCGTGCTGGTAAACGATTTCATGTACGCGGGCGGCGATAATTATGACATGCTGGTACAGTTTGATCCAGATGCCTACGACACTTCCATCGGCTGGCGCGATCCGGTTATCGATTGGATCAGGGAGCAGGGCTCCACACAAGATATACCGCTCAACATGGTGATAGAAGGGCTTTCTGGTTGAGCGTTTAAATGACATTCCTGAAACAAATTACCAAAAACTTTTCCTCTGGCTGGCAAAGGACACTCTATATCATGTTCTTCGCCCAGATGATCACGGCGGTTGGGTTTTCCACAATCTTCCCATTCCTACCTCTCTATGTAAAAGATCTGGGGTCGAACACTGGTCTGAGTCTCGAGCTGTTAGCGGGTCTGGTATATTCGGGTCAGGCATTCGCAATGATGATCGCTTCACCGTTTTGGGGTGCAATAGCTGACCGTTACGGTCGCAAGCTAATGGTTGAACGGACGATGTTTGGAGGCTCGGTCATCCTGTTAATGATGGCTTTTGTCCAATCGGCAGAGCAGTTGGTCGTGCTGCGCACCATCCAGGGTTTGATCACCGGTACCGCCGCCGCTGCTAGCGCCCTGGTAGCCGCGAGCGCACCTCGGGACCGCACCGGGTACGCCATGGGACTGTTGCAAGTTGGCATGGGGGCAGGGATTGCGCTTGGTCCGCTTATCGGGGGCGCCATTGCGGATGCTTTCGGTTACAGCGCCGTTTTCTATGTAACTGCCTCCCTGCTGTTCACAGCCGGCGTGATCGTACTGCTGGGAGTGAAAGAGGATTTTGAACCGCGGCTCTCAAAAGGTCTCAAACTGGCTGGTATCGTTTCCGAATGGCGGCATATCCTCTCTGCAACGGGCGTAAAGGTGACATACAGCATGCGATTTCTAAGTCAGTTGGGACGCATGATGTTCATACCTATCGCGCCCTTGTTCATCCTGACACTATTTACAGACACCTCACGCCTGAACACATTTACCGGATTGGTCATCGGGGTTGCGGCAACCACTTCTACCCTGAGCGCCATAGTTTTGGGAGGCTTGGGGGACAGGATTGGGCACCGGCGAATCGTCGTTATCAGTGCTGGCTTGGCCGCCCTTCTTTACTTCTCGCAAAGCCTGGTGGTGACCGGTTGGCAATTGTTGGTTCTACAGGCATTGATTGGTGTAACGATGGGCGGCATCATACCAGCAGTCAGCGCACTGCTGGCGGACCTCACCCAGAGAGGTGAGGAGGGTGTAGTCTACGGTCTGGACAATTCGATTCGTGCGGGCAGCCGCACGATTGCGCCGCTGCTGGCAACCGCGATTGCGGTCTGGCTGGGGTTGCGGGCCACTTTTGTAGCCACCGCGCTTCTTTTCCTGGTCACAGCTTTGCTGGCCGCGTGGCGACTACCACAATCGCGGGACCTCCAAACACGCCAATAATGATGGGTCACCGAGTCTGATCAAAGGTGGATTTTTCATACAACCAACAAGTGCCAGTTGGAGTTGTACTTACTTCCTGTCAACAAACACTATCATGGGTGGTTATTGAATACAACTCTATGCTTTTCTTTTTATCTATCAGGCAGCCAAACACGCAGCACACCGTCATCCCGCCCAAGACCCAGCGCGAGGCATCCGTCCGGAAACGAGACCGCGGCCAGGTTGGTCGTCAGGATGCCGTCGAGAGGCACACTCCACGCCGCTTCTGCACCGTCTCCCGCCCGGCGGATGGCTCCCAATTCGGTGAGGGATTGGTCGGGCAGCAGCACCTCAACACTGCCATCGCCATCAAAATCCCCCGCCAAGGCCATGTCCAGGTTGCGTGTCCCGATGACATGAGACGTATACCCAGCCACCCCCGCAACAACCTGCAGCCTTTCCGCGTGCAATTGGTAAAACTCGACCACACCAGTCAGATGAGGGGTGAGCACGTCGACCAGCTCCAAACCGCCGCTTGGACCAAAAGGCGCCAGCGCGAGTTGGTTCCGCCAGCGGTAACCGCGCCCAATGCTGGGACCGGCGGCAATTTCCTCGCCCATCTCGTTGAATACGACGATCTGTGCTCCCTGGGAAGGAGTGCTGCGGGTAAGGATAATTTCCCGCATTCCATCAGCGTTTATATCGCTCCAAATTGGCGCAATGCCCTCGATCACCGCCGGCTGCGGGATTTGTATTTGGGACACGACATGGAACAATGACTGCGTTTCAATGAGCGTGACGCCCGCTGCTTCGAGGTCGTCTCCAAGAACGCCGTGATCATAGCGCCGGGTCGGGTCTGTCAGCACGAGCAACCTGCCGCTCTCATCGACCAGTATGCGCGCATCCGGAAGGGCGTTTACAGGGAGGCGCCCGATCTCTTTTCCATCCCAAATGACCACATCACCATTTTTAGCGATGTATGCAATACGAGCGCCGTCACCCCCCACTACGATCGGATGGGTCAGGGGGGAGGCGTCATCAAGCGGCGCCGTCACCAGTATGGGAGCGCTGCCCCCCACCTTGAGCAAAGGCGGCATCCCAGGGGGTAAGCGGTCAGGCGTGACCGCGATCTCTTCGTACCCTGAGCCGTTGACAGAGAACGCCTGAACGCCTCCGCCCATTAAAACCACAATCCAAATGCTCCCCACTTCGCCCAGCGCAGCGACCACCCACTCCGGCTCACTGGCAAGAGGGATATCGAGCGGCTTTACATCAGGCAGATCACCTCTGCCAGATACATAACGATTTCCATCCACCGTGTGGTATGTGCGCCCATAAACTAGTGTCGTTGGCGGTGATCCCTCCAATAGTGAAGATGGGGTTGTTTCCGCCATCGCTTTTTGAGGTTCAGGGGAAACAATCAAAGTTACACCCAATGCAACCGCATCTGTGGTGGTTGTGGGTCTCATCAGGGGGACAGAATCCGTTGCTTTTGCACATCCGACCAGGACTAAACTCACAAAAATCAGAGCGACCTGTTTGTAAAATTTACTAAATAGCAAGATAATTCCTCTCCATTCTCCTGACCTACCAAAACGAGTTCGAGTTAAGAATCCCTGAGGCGCACCACTATTTTGTACCAGCAATAGCAATGACACTTCCATCGCGGCAGGGATTCCT
>CBFDCK010000109.1:0-11165 GCA_965603285.1 uncultured bacterium | reverse complement strand
GATGCCGATATGGTCATCCAGGAACTGGAAGCCTCCGACCTGCTGGAAACCATGGAGCAAAGCGTGCGCCAGCGCCGATTTGGTTCGGTCGTACGGGTTGTGATTAACGACGACATGCCAACCCATATACGCGAAATCCTGGTCGAAAACTTAAAAGTTGATCGCAATGATATCTATACACTGGATGATCCTCTGGGCATGAGCGGATTAAACAGCCTGCTCAAAATTGACCGCCCTGACTTGAAGGACCCGCCCCTCCGGCAGGTCATCCAGCCATCGCTGAGACACGAACTTGAGGATGGCAATATTTTCGCCACCATGCGCCGGGAAGATATCTTGATCCACCACCCCTACGATTCATTCGATCCTGTGGTGGATTTCCTCAAACTAGCTGCCAGGGACCCCAACGTTTTAACGATCAAACAGTCCCTTTACCGGGTTGGAAGCAACTCCCCAGTAGTTAAGGCTCTTCTGAAAGCCCGCGAAAATGGCAAGCAGGTGGCAGTGCTTGTGGAATTAAAAGCTCGTTTCGATGAAGAGAGCAACATCGGTTGGGCGCGGATGCTGGAAAAGGAGGGCGTGCACGTGGTTTACGGTCTTCTGGGTTTGAAGACCCATTCCAAAGTCGCCTTGATCGTGCGTCAAGAAGGCGAACACATAAAACGCTATATTCACCTGGCAACGGGAAACTATAATGCCATCACCGCTCAATTGTATGAAGATATCGGTATGTTCACCTGCGACGAGGATATCGGCGCCGACGCAACCGATCTGTTCAATTATTTGACCGGTTATTCATCGAAGAATAACTACCGCAAACTGCTGGTTGCGCCCATCAACATGCGGGAGGAAATGGAAACCCTGATCGAACGCGAGATCGAGCACCAACGCCAGAACGGCGACGGGCGCTTGATCTTCAAAATGAACTCCCTGGTTGACTCTCGCATGATACGCTGCATTTACCGCGCATCCCAAGCGGGAGTTAAAATTGACCTGCTCGTGCGTGGTATCTGCTGTCTGCGCCCTGAAATAGCGGGTGTGAGCGAAAACATCCGCGTGATAAGCATTGTCGGGCGTTTTTTAGAACACAGCCGCATTTATTATTTCAATAATGGGGGGGACGAGCAGATCTACATTGGCAGCGCTGACTTAATGCCCCGCAATATCAATCGCAGAGTGGAAGTGCTGTTCCCGGTCGAAGACCCGCAAATGATTCATTATTTACGCCATGACGTGCTGGATACTTACCTGAAAGCCAACCAGAAAGTGCGGCGTATGAAGGCGGATGGGACTTATTATCGTATCACTCCAGAAGATGGTGAAGAGCCGCTGGATGCCCAGAATTGGCTGATCAACTGGCACCTCAACGCCTACCAACAATGATCGTGCTGCAGCAGGCAGCAAACTGTAAAGGAATACTGAAATAAGGATGGCAATGACAGAAGAAAACGCATATCAACATAAAGAAAGCGATATCAAAGATACGATTGAAGAACTGGGAGATGCAAATCAAACGCAGCCTACTGATTGGACTGTAGAGGAAGACGTCTCCCAACCAGAGGAAATTAACCAGCGCCATGGCGATCATGTGCGCCAACTCGCAGTGGTCCTTTTTGAGCGCACAAAACCGCTCCACGAGCTGGGTGAAGACCGCCGCCAGATATTAGAGGCTGCTCCATACCTGTACAACCTACCACTACCGCAGCGTAAAAAGAAACCCTATAAGGATGCCAAGGTATTAGTCCGGGAGAACATCGAAGGGGATTTTACTCCCGAGCAAGTAAATGAATTGGCGGCTATAATTGCCCTGCAGCAAGGGGCACTTAAACGCAAAGACATTTCAAACCTGGACTTGTCTCCCATTCAGCAGCGTGATACGCTGACTATCGGGGCTCTGCTGAATATCGCAATTGGTTTGGATGCTTCGAACAGCCAGGAAACAAACATATTACACATAGAATCATCACGCAGCGGAATATGGATCGTCGTTGAAGGACCAGAGGCGATCGCTGATGCGGCTGAAGCGCAGGGTAACTCCCGTTTGTGGACCAAGATCGGCTACCCAGAGATCAAGATCATGGAATCCACTAAAGCTGAAACCAAGCTGGTACCATTCCCGGAACCGATGGAAAGACCCGGGGTTGAAGGCAGCGATCCGTTAGCCGAAGCTGGAAGGAAGGTGATGCGTTACCAATTCGCTGAGGTGCTTCGCCACGAAGAGGGCACCCGCCTGGGTGAGGATATCGAAGCCCTACACGATATGCGAGTCGCAACCCGCCGCCTGCGAGCAGCTTTCGAAGTGTTTAAATACGCCTACAAACCGGGGGCATTGAAACCCCACTTGCGAGGTCTGCGAGCCACTGGACGTGCTCTCGGAGGGGTCCGTGATTTAGACGTATTCATGGAAAAAGTCGGAAAGTACTTGGATTCTCAATCAGAAGACCAACAAGATGCCCTAGACCCCCTGATTGAATCCTGGAATCAGCAAAGGGAATCGGCGCGCAATAAAATGCTGGTTTATCTTGACAGTGAAGAGTATTCTAATTTCAAACGCAAGTTTAACGTCTTCCTGAAGACTCCCGGAGCGGGCACAAGTAAAGGCCCGAAGGATATCCCAAGCCCGAATCTTGTGTCTGAACTAGCGCCGGTCTTGATCTACCAGCGACTGGGTGCGGTGCGCTCCTACGACCCGTTCCTGGAGGAAGCCCCACTCGAGCTTTTGCATGCCTTACGGATTGAGTTCAAAAAGTTGCGCTATACGGTTGAATATTTCCGAGAAGTCCTGGGTCAAGAAGCCAAAACCGTCATTGATGACCTGAAAAAGATGCAGGACCACCTGGGGGATTTGAATGACGCTAATGTTGCAGTGCAATCTTTGGGGGATTTTATCGAATCGTGGGAGGTCGAACAAGCCAGGCTGCCGGAGAGCGAAGGCGAGAATATCGATGGTGTGGCGGCGTATTTAACATACCAGCAAGCCGAGCTAGTGCGTTTGATTGACACCTTCCCAGAAGCGTGGGCATATTTCAATCGTCCCAAATTTAGACAAAACCTGGCGAGTTCGATTTCGGTGTTGTAGGGGGAGTGCGAGTCAATAACATTGAGGGAGGGCTGTCTAATTAACTGTAGGGCGGATTTCCCTATCCGCCGAGTCTTTGGGAAAACCATTCCACCATCGGCAGGTATGGATACCTGCCCTACATAGGCGTTTTTAGTATGGTAACCTGCCCTACTTAAGAACGGATGCTGAGAATGGATGCTTCGGTATCGGGCATCCAAAGAATGGATGCTTAAGAGCCGATGCTTAACCCCCTCCCAATACAAAACGATCGGTACCGCGATCGATTTCCCAGGGATAAACAATATGGGCGTCTGTGGTCGCAGCGTAGTAATCGGGGCGAACGGAGCCAAATAAATTACGGTGCGGATTAAAATGCATCACACAGGTGTAGGGAAAACCCCCGGCTGCGGACACCCTGATTTTCACAGAGGTTATTGTGCGCCCGGAACCCCATACGTCATCAACCACCAATGTACGCCGTCCCTGCAGGACTTCGTCCTCCGGAAACTGGATGAACTGGGGCCATTCCATCAATTTGCTCTTTTGCATCTCCATTTGGACAGGAAAATCCACCGCGGCAGTCAGGATATGCGCCAATCCCATCGCTTCTGACAGCAAGCCGCCTGGAATGATGCCCCCGCGAGTGATCAGCACCATGGCTTCGAACTCCCCCTCAAACTGGGGGATCAGGTGATCGATTAGCCGGTCCACTTCCTCCCAGGTGAGTACTTCATTTCTAAAAGGCTGCATGGCGGTCTCCTGACTAAAGAATAATACTTCCTATCCGGGTTTATAAAAACCTATTATAGCAAGTTTATGGGATCGACTTCGACTTTCCAATCACCTAAAGGTCTATCACGCAGCAATGAGGCAGGATCTGGACCACTCAAGACGATTTGCCAACGATACACTCCAGCGAGGCGTTCAAAAAAACAAGGAACCGGACCGATCATGCGAGTAGAGCGGCGCTTTCCGGAGACCAGCCAATTCTTGATTTGAGCGGCCATTTTTTGAGTGGTCTCCTGTACCCGAGTTCGGTCATTATTACGGTACTCCAGGCGCACCAACCTGGTATAGGGTGGATAAGCGAGTTTCTGGCGGTACTTAAGCTCCTGTTGAAAAAAAGCCTTATATGCGTGTCCGGAAGCTGCCTGGATTACGTAATGTTCCGGTTGGAAGGTCTGCAGGACGACTTCCCCTCCCAGCGGACTGCGTCCAGCTCTGCCAGCCACCTGGGTCAGCACCTGAAAAGTGCGTTCGTTTGCGCGGTAATCCGGAAGACTCAAACCGACGTCAGCCAGCACAACACCAACCAGAGTCACAAACGGCAGGTCCAGCCCCTTCGCCAGCATTTGAGTGCCGACCAATACATCAGCACGATGAGAGGCAAAGTGGCTGAGGATGATCTGGTGGGCGCCTTTCTTACGAGTGGTCTCATGATCCCACCTGATCGTACGCGCCTGGGGAAACAGCTTTTGCAGCTCGCTTTCCACCCGTTGAGTGCCGGTGCCATAGTGGCGGATACGGCGGCTGCCGCAAGCCGGGCATACATCAGGCAAATTACGCTGGTAGCCGCAATAATGACAAAGTAATTCATCCCTGGCTTTGTGATATGTCAATGGGAGGTCGCAGCGGGGACACTTTAATGTATGCCCGCAATCGCGACAAAAGATGTAAGTAGCAGTGCCGCGCCGGTTCAGGAATAAGATAGCCTGCTGATGTTGATCCAACGTCCGCTCTAAGGATGTTTGCAGGGCACGGCTGAAAATTGAGCGGTTGCCGGCTTGTAATTCGGCGCGCATATCCACAACAGTCACCGGTGGTAAATCTGCTACATCAGCCTGGGCTTCCAGCGGACGGAAACGCGGTTCGGTAGCTCCGGTTCGTGAAATCTGGGATTGAACCATTTTACGGTGAGCAAGGATACGGGATGGCAATTTCAGATAGCGCCATTCCTGCCCCTGGCAGCGATAAATACTGGTCACATCAGGTGTTGCTGATCCCAACAGGCAAACTGCGCCGCATAAATGTGCGTAAGCGATTGCCACCTGCCTGGCGTGGTAATGCGGCTGCGGTTCGGATTGATAATATGAATCGTCGTGACTCTCATCCACCACAATGATCCCCGGCTTGGAAAAGGGCACAAATAAGGCGCTGCGCGGTCCTACAACTATGCTTAATTCCCCTGAACGCGCCCGTCTCCAGGTATCGTAGCGTTCACCTGGAGAAAGACCAGAATGAATCAGTCCTACCCGACCCGGGAAGCGGCTCACGAAGCGGTGCACCGTTTGGGGAGTAAGCGAAATCTCCGGCACCAGTATGACCGCTTGTTTGCCCATTCTCAGAACTTCCTGCACCGCTGTCAAGTAAATCTCTGTTTTTCCAGAACCGGTAACACCATGAATTAGAACCGGTTGGACGCCTCCCCCAGCTTGAGACTTTCGTAGAATGCGCTGCACTTCCAGCCACACAGATCGCTGGTCCACCGTCAGTGCAGGCGCTTCATCCGGAAGAACTTCAACCTGTCCCAGTGGGTCGCGCCAGATTTCGCTTTCCCCCAGGAGTACAAGACCACGCTCGTTCAAGTAGCGCAAGTCTGCCAAATTGCCCCCACTTTCTGCGTATACCCAGGTAACATCAACCGGTCCCGGCTCACGGATCAAAAAACGCAGCATCGCTTGCCGGCGCACCAGGGCTTTGGTTCCATGCCTCCCCAGGTCTGGCAGAGCTTCCTGGGCAGTTTCCGGCGGGCAGGCTAGCTGCGTCGTGCGCACTAGTTTGGGTCGCACCTTGGGCGGGGGCAGTACGGACTGGGTGGTCACTAAGCCGCGCCGCACTAACGAACGCACGCTGGCACGCCAGTTTACGCGTCTGAGAGCGTGGTCAATTTGTGCCCCACGCAGTGAGCCGCGGCGCTTTAATAAATTCCATAAGCGAGCCTGTGTATCCGTAAGGTCGTCAGCTTCCTCTACCTGAAGCGAATACAGCACATCGCTCTGCTGCATCAAACCGGCAGGCAGCATCAATCCAATGCAGGAAGCCAGCGGCGCAAGGTATTCGTCCGCCATGTAGCGTGCGAGTTCAAGCTGTTCGTAGGTCAACACAGCATCTGGGTCGACCAGGTCGATAACTGGGCGCGTTTTCGCTACCTCGGGATGCTCAATGAAACGCAGTACAACCCCCTGGACTGTCTGCTTGCCAAACGGTACAACAACCAGATGCCCCACATCCAGGCTGCCTTCCAGCTCTTGCGACAGGTGATAGTGAAATACACCCGTTACCTGGGGGACATTGACGGCGATCTCTACGAAAGTAAGCATGCAGAAGATTAATCTAGTGGTGATAATGAGATGCGAGAAACACGCATACCATCCATCTCCTCAACCCTTATGCGTACGTGATCTGCTTCAACAACATCATGCAGGCGAGGCACACACCCCAGCTTACTCATCACATAACCGGCTATGGTGTCATAGTCGGGTTCCTGCAATTTCAGACTCAGTTGTTCATTTACATTCTCGAGCTGGGTCAAGCCATCGATGAGCACCGAGCCATCCGGTAATGTCTCAAACTCGGGGCTGACATTATCGAACGGATCGCTGACCTCGCCAACGATCTCCTCCAACAAATCTTCAAGCGTAACCAGACCAGCCGTGCCGCCATATTCGTCCAGCACGATGGCGATATGCTGGCGCTTGTCCCGGAAGAGGCGCAACACCGTATTGACCGATGCAGTTTCAGGAACGTACACTGGTTTGTGGACGATTTCACGTGCCACACATTCAGTACAATCCCTGGACTGCATGGCTGACAGCAGGTCCTTGATGTGAACGATCCCAATAATATTGTCGAGATCGTCGTCATATACCGGGAATTTTGTGTATGTGGACTGCGTGATCAGATCGATGATATCACTTAAGTTGGTATCGGCTTCAACGGCGATTATTTCAGTGCGAGGGATCATCACCCGCCGCACAACCATTTCACCAAAATCGAAAATGGCATGCAGCATCTCGCTTTCTTCTTCCTGGAACACTCCTACCTCGGTGCTGGCCGCGACCAACATGCGAAGCTCATCGACTGAATGGACCAGCTCGTGTCCCGATGCTGGCTGGACGTTAACGAGCCGCAGCAAGGCATTACCGGTTCCATTAAGCGCCCAGATTGCGGGTTTAAATAGTCGCTCAGCGAACAGGGTAGGCTTCGCCACTGCGATGGAGGTTCGCTCCGGGTTTTGCAGGGCGATGGACTTTGGCGCCAACTCGCCGACTACCACATGCAGAAATGTGATGATGGAAAAAGCCAAAATCGCCGAAATAGTATGGGAAACCTCAGACTGTACCCCGATTGGAAATAAAGATACGACCGGATATATCAGGTGCGAAAGCGCAGGTTCACCGATCCAACCCAAAGACAGACTTGAGAGCGTGATCCCCAACTGCGTCGCGGCGATAACCTTGTCAGGGTTTTCGAGCGCCTTCTCAACTGACGCTGCCCCTGCGTCCCCGCGTTCCACAAGCTCAGCAATTCGAGTGCGGCGCACGCTGACTAAGGAAAATTCGGCAGCCACAAAGAAACCATTTAGCAGCACAAAGAATGCGACTGCCACTAAACCCAACAGATCCAGTGCAATTGTTCCTTCCATATCGACCAATCCTTATTTGTCCTGGCGGGTGATCACGGCAGCGCCGTATCCAACCACGCTTTCTAAATCACCAGTAATATCTCCAGATGTAGCGTAATTCACGATTTCCACATGGTCGGCTCCCAATCCGCGAGCCGCCCAAAGCACTGCCGCCACGGCGCCGCCGCCACAAGCGAAGCCCTTACCCTCATTTTCTACGCTTAACACGCCATCGGGGTCAAAAGCCTCAATCTGACGGAGCATTTCCCCGTCCAGCTCATTTGCCACCGACTGGGGGTAGAAATGCGATAAGTCTGTGCTGGCAACCAGGATTGAGGACTCAGCGGCTAATAAACCGCCATCCGAGAACAGCGCTGCCAGAGCTTCCCCCAACCCGCGTACAACCCGGGCACGCGAGTCACGCACCATAACAGGCAGCAACCGGAAGGGTTTTTCCAAAACACGCTGCAAAAAAGGCAGTTCAATCTCCAGTGAATGCTCACTATCATGTGCGACACGTGTTAATCCGTAACCCAATTCCATTAATAGGAGAGAATCCAATGCCTTCAACGCATTGTGGTCAACTGGGACTTCGCCAAGCGGTGTGTTATAAGCCGAGTGCGCGGTCGTGAGAAGCGGCTCAGTGTAAGGATAATGCATCGGCGAAAGCAGCGCCACTACATCTGGGGTTAGACCTCGCAGTGCTGCGAATGCATGCCCGGCGACCGGACCAGAGTAGGTATATCCGGCATGGGGCGCCATCACGGCGACAACCTCACCGTCCAACTCCGGCAGTTGGGCCGCGTTTATGTAACTGTCCACCTCGGCAGCCAGTTTGCTGGCATCAGCCGGGTACCACTGCCCTGCGATTGGTGATGGACGGGTATCGAGTATTGAGGTCATGGTTCACTTCCTTTTCTCCCTAATGCAACGTTTGCTGTACACCGATCCGGATTGCTCCCGAACGGTGATTGATACGTATCCTGCGCAAATGACCTGGCAAGAACAACCTGGTCCAATTCAGTGCAGCTTGATTCTAGCACATTCACGCAGCTCCTGAGAATCTCATTCGGAAAATATCCTCCCAACATAAGGTACAAACCTTGCAACTAATTATACAACCAACATACTATCAAGCACTCGCATCGCTATATAGAAATCACCTGCGAGTAACACTATCGTAAATCGGCAACATACTATTGGATGAAATATTAGTCCACCTTACAGTTGGAGTAGGCAAACGATGAGTATTCGAGACACTTACATATCGGAGAAAACCAAAACCCAGTCAACAACATCTCGATGGGATAGACTGACCCCACGCGAACGTCAAGTTGCGGCTTTAATATGCCAGGAAAACGGCGGCAAGAGCTTCACCAATCCACAAATCGCAACCCATTTGGGGATCTCTCGCGAGACAGTAAAAATCCACGTCCGCAATATCCTATATAAATTTAATCTGCACAGCAAGGTTGAATTGCGGCGAACGCTATCCGGCTGGGATTTGTGGCAATACCAATAAGCGTCAATTACATACAAAGATCAGGGGGGTAAAACTCTTTTCACCAGCCGAGTTATGATATACTTGCCCTGCAAGCAGATAACTAAAAAGCTGTAAAGAGGACGAGTAGACGTCGAAACGAAGGAACAGAGATCGGGTGCTGATTAATTCCCCCGTCGCAACACCGGCGGGGAAATTGTTTTATATACAATCTTGACTGATCAAGACAATTTGGAGGTATTCCAATATACCGATGAAAATTGAACTGGTTTACTGTGCCGTTTGACACTACACAGACCGTGCTATCAGTGTGATGGCAGACCTTTTAAAAGAATTTGAATTCAAAATAGAATCAATCACCCTGGTTCCATCTGATGGAGGCCGCTTCGATGTATCCGTGAACGGCAAACTCCTGTATTCAAAGCTGGAGACCTACCGCCACGTCGAACCCGGTGAGGTGAATAGATTGGTTCGCAACTATCTCAAGGAGGGGACATGATACAACCCAAGAAAGGGCGGGTGTTCTCCGGTGCTCGTCCAACAGGCAGACAACATCTGGGCAACTATTTGGGCGCCATCAAGAATTACGTCGCTCTACAAGATGAATACGACTGCGTCTATTGCGTTGTCGACATCCACGCCCTAACCACTGTCGAGACAACCGAAAACCTGCGGTTAAACACCTACGAAATGGTATTGGACTTTCTGGCAGCTGGTATCCGACCGGACGAGACGATCGTTTTCATCCAATCTCAAGTACCAGAAATCACCGAATTACACACCTTCTTCTCAATGGTGACTCCGCTTGGGAAGCTAACGGACTTGCCGACGTTCAAAGAAAAGGTTCGCCAACAGCCCCATAACATCAATTACGGGCTGGTGGGCTATCCAATCCTGATGGCTGCTGACATCGCCCTGTACAAAGCCGATGCGGTGCCGGTGGGTATCGACCAGGCTCCCCATATCGAATTCACGCGCGAGATTGTGCGCTCATTCAATCATCGTTACAAGACCGGTGTTCTGATCGAACCCCAGATGAAAGCCACTGAAATACCTAAAGTGTTGGGCATTGACGGTCAGAAAAAAATGAGCAAAAGCCTGAACAATCACATCGAACTTGCCGCCACGCCGGAAGAGACAGAAGCGCGAGTAATGCAGATGGTCACCGACCCGGAACGTAAAAGGCGTTCAGACCCAGGCAATCCGGATGTGTGCAACGTATTCACGATGCACAAGATATTTTCGTCGCCGGAAGAAGTGGACAGAATTAATACTGAGTGCCGTACAGCCGAGATCGGGTGTGTGGAATGCAAACGCCTGTTCGCTCGAAATTTGAACACCGCTCTTGAGCCTTTCCGTGCCAAGCGGGCTGAATTTGAAAAAGAACCTGATTACATTACGGATGTGCTGAACGATGGTCAAAAACGCGCCAGCGTGATTGCCAAACAGACAATCCGGGAAGTCAAAGAAGCAATAGGACTTCCACTTAAAAACAAAGTGTAAGCCGGACGATCAATTGTAGAGGCAATAAATGTCATGTTGACATTTATTGCCTCTAATATATCCATTAATTATGAGAGTCGTTCTACAGCGCGTTCAACATGGTCGGGTCAGTGTTGGTGGGCGCACAGTCGCTAAGATCGGACCTGGATTGGTAATCCTGCTGGGGATTGGTCCTGATGACGGGGAGGAACAAGCCCAATACCTGGCTGAAAAAATCGCGAATCTGCGCATTTTTGAAGACCAGGGGGGAAAAATGAATCAATCACTGCTCGATGTGGGCGGTGAGGCGATCGTCGTGTCTCAGTTCACTTTATATGCCGATACACGCAAGGGTCGCCGCCCGTCATTTACGGACGCCGCACCCGCTGAGATTGCCAACCCATTGGTAGAGCGCTTCGTCGAACTGCTGAACAGCAAGGGAGTCGCAACCCAAAGCGGCGAATTCGGAGCCCATATGCTGGTCGAAATCGCAAATG
>CBFDCK010000108.1:0-11327 GCA_965603285.1 uncultured bacterium | reverse complement strand
TGAGTGGTCTTGCAACACAAGCCTACGGACCTATCCCGGCCGGCATGTGGGGGCACAGCGATGATCTGCAGCAATACAGCTATGATCTTGATAAGGCAGGCGAATTGTTAGCCGAGGCGGGATATCCTGAAGGTGGTTTTGATTTGCTATATACTTTTAACACCGGTGACCTATCAGAACAAACTGCTGGTGAAATTTGGAAAGCAGAACTTGCCAAACTCGGCATCAACCTGGAAATTCAAGGGATGTCTTGGGAATCTCAGTGGGATCTTGGTATGTCAGATTCACAAAATGCCCAGGATGTATTCGTGATGTATTGGTGGCCGGACTACGTTTCCCCGGTTAGCTGGCTTTACAACATGTTCCGGACTGAGGAGGAGACACTATTCAATCTTGGTTACTACAGCAACGAAACTGTTGACGAGTTGATAGACACCGCGGATGCTCTCTCCGGAAGTGACCGTGAAAAGGCTTCAAGTCTATTCATCGAGGCGCAGGAGATTCTGGTTGATGATGCTGCCGCAATCTTCTTCTACGATCTGGCAAATACACATGTTGCCCGAACTGATATCAATGGCTTTGTTGATAATCCGGCTTATCCACATGTGGTCTTCGTTTACAACTTGAGTCGATAAGACCGGATACCCAGAATTGATTGTCTGTGATTCATTCGAATCCGGATAATTTGAATTACAAACTGCTGGTGCCGATACCTTTGGATATGATCGGCACCAGCTTCCTGAATTGATCGTAAATTTCGACCAATAATAAAGAGGCTGTCAATCCCTCATTTGTTGCCGCGCAGGAAACTTGCCTGGTTGATCCCGGCTATCTGGGATCGTTCACCGGGATTGTTAGTCGGAGACCAACAACTTGTGGTCAATAGACTGCGGTAATTTAACCTATATCCCCTTCAACTGAAAGGAGATACCAATCATGCAGCGCCTGGACTACATATTAAAACGTATGGTGATGGCGATTTTTGTTATGATCAGTGTATCAATCCTGACATTTTTCATCGCCCGTGTAGTTCCTTCTAACCCGGCAGCAGCCTGGGTTGGCCCTCACCCTACGAAGGAACAGATAGAAAAAGCGACCCTAGAATTGGGGCTTGATAAACCTCTGTATGTGCAGTACCAACGCTACATGCAGGATTTGCTCAGTGGTGATTTGGGCACATCAGTTAGGACTCACCAACCCATCCTGTCTGATATAAAAACCTACCTACCAGCCACCCTGGAGCTCGTGTTAGTCGGTATGCTTGTTGCGACGCTTGTTGGAATACCATTGGGTGTGCTCTCAGGTGCATTTAAGGGGAGCTGGTTAGATCACCTTACACGTCTTGTATCAATCGCAGGTGTCTCGATGCCGGCCTTTTTACTTGGTCTGCTGCTGCAGCTATTATTCTTCAGGCAGCTTGGCCTGCTGCCTTTGGGTGCACGTCTTTCGACGGAAGTGTCTCTCTTTGATCCAGTCACACCTATCACTAATATGTACCTGATCGATTCAGCCGTGACTGGCAATTGGACCGCCTTTAAGGATGCCTCCATTCATATCATCCTTCCTGCGCTGGCCTTGGCGACATACCCCATTGCCCTAGCAATCCGTATGACTCGTTCGACCATAATCGAGGTCTTGAATGAGAAGTATATTATGGCTGCCCGAATTAGCGGCATACGAGAACGTACAGTGCTTTTTATTTTGGCCCTAAAAAATGCAATCGTTCCAACCCTGAATGCTATGGGATTGGCGTTCGTCTACTCCCTCACAGGGGCAATATTGATAGAAATTATTTTCTCGTGGCCTGGATTGGGAACATATGTCACCAACGCCGTTTTGGGCGTCGATTTCCCGGTTATCGTGTCTGTTACCCTGATAATGACCGTTTTCTACATCGCTATTAACCTGATATTGGACGTGTTACAAGCGTTTATTGATCCGCGGGTGATCATCGGTTAGCAGATATGCTGATTGTTAACATTTGCAGTAATGATACTTTTCCAGAAATTAAATGTATGAAACCTGGTGTGTTATGGACAGCCGGTTTACTTGTCACCATACCAGCTGCGAACATGTAGGGAGATTCCGATGACTACAGTAGCTCCAGACCTGGAGATTTCAATCGAGGAAATAGGAACAGGCACGCGGGTAACTGAGTACCATCTGATGTGGTGGGCATTTCGTCGAGACCCGCTCGCAGTTCTAAGCCTGATCATCCTACTTGCCTTCATATTGGGTGCTATCTTTGCTCCAAATCTGACACCGTATCCAGAACAAGGACGAGGCGACCCCAATCTATTAGAAAAATTCAGCCCTCCAAACCAGGGTCACCTTCTGGGTACTGATTATCTGGGACGTGACGTCCTGACACGCATTTTGTATGGTGGGCGAAGTTCACTTGCGATTGGTTTTTTAGTAGTTATTGTCGCGGTGTGTATTGGTGTACCTTTGGGTGCGATTTCGGGTTATTACGGCGGTTGGATTGACAATCTAGTAATGCGGATTACAGATATTTTTCTGGCATTTCCACCACTGCTGTTGGCAATTGCTCTGGCGTCTGCACTGGGAGCAAGTTTCACTAACACGATGATCGCCATCTCCTTTACCTGGTGGCCCTGGTATACGCGACTTGTGAGGGCGCAAACTCTATCTTTACGCGAGCGATACTTTATCGAAGCGGCGCGCAGTATTGGTGTGCCTAGTTGGAAAATAATCACCAGTCATGTATTACCGAATGTGATGACACCAGTAATGGTGCAAGCCACCATGGACTTGGGAGGGGCTATTCTAGTTGGCGCTGCGGTTAGCTTTATCGGACTGGGAGTTCAGCCACCATTGGCTGATTGGGGCCAGATGGTCAGCATAGGTCGTGTCTACTTCATTGAAAGACCCTGGTATGCTGGATCGGCGGGACTGGCAATTTTCCTGGTCACGCTTGCTTTCAACCTGCTAGGTGACGCTGTACGCGATGCGGCCGATCCCCATACCCGTCGAGTGGTTGATGTGGGACGTTAGTTTTCGAACGGCATTAAAGTGGACACCCGGAAACAATAAAGTGTTAGGGATAATATTAAACCAGTGAACGCCCCATTGTTAGCGATTGAAGACTTGCACGTCCATTTTAATACCTATGCTGGTACAGTTCGTGCGGTTAATGGAGTCAGTTTCGAAATCCGCTCGGGGGAGATGTTCGGGTTAGTTGGGGAATCGGGCTGCGGCAAAACAGTCACGGGATTAGCAATTATGCGTGCCATTCCTTCTCCGGGACGTATCATGAAGGGCAGGATATTCTTTCAAGGGGAAGACCTGATCACGAAAAGCGAATCTGAAATGAGAGATATCCGAGGCGGTCGCATTGCCATGATTTTCCAGGATCCTACGGCTTCACTCAATCCCGTGTTCACCGTTGGATACCAGATTTCGCTTCAGATCACACAACACCAGCATATCAGCAAGAAAGAGGCGAAACAGCTCGCTTTGGACATGTTTGCCGAAGTCGGCCTGCCCCATCCAGAGAGTATTCTGCACTCTTATCCCCATGAATTGAGCGGGGGAATGCAGCAGCGTGTCATGATTGCCATGGGTCTTGCCTCTGGAGCAGAACTGCTGATTGCCGATGAGCCTAGCACTGCTCTCGATGTGACGATCCAGGCTCAGATTCTTTCATTACTCTCCAATTTACGGGAGAGGGAAGGGTTGACCATCTTGCTCATTACTCATGATCTGGGCGTGGTAGCTGAAACCTGCGACAGAGTGGCAGTGACCTATGATGGGCATATTGTGGAATCTGGGACAGTGGACGATGTACTTTATCAAACCAAACACCCCTATACTCAGGGTTTGCTGGCTGCGCTGCCCGATACAGTTAGACACAAGCAGTCTTTGGAAGTCATTAAGGGCAGCGTTCCTGATGGACTGCATTCAGTCTCGGGTTGCTCCTTTCATCCTAGATGCCCGAAAGTAATGGATATATGTCTCGACCAACCTCCGAGCTTAATCATTGTCGGAGAGAAAGAGCATAGCGCATCTTGTTATCTATACATGGAAGAGACGGCATAATCACTCGATCGCAAATATGGATTTACAAAGGTAATTGCGATTCAAACCTGAACATCCCGCCAACCGTAAAGAGATGACATGAGAAGGAAATCTTTACTTCAAATAAGAGGGCTGAGCAAAGTGTTTGCATCCAGTGCTGGATTACTGAGCCGCCATCAGAAACAGGTGCACGCACTGGATGGGATTGATCTGGAAATTTTTGAACAGGAGACCTTGGGTATCGTAGGTGAATCTGGCTGTGGAAAAACCACGCTGGGCCGCACAATCATTGGTCTGATAGCGCCTACCTCAGGGCAGATTTTATTTGATGGGCAAGACCTGGTAAACGCGAGCAAAGAGGCCAAAAAGAGCTTCAACCGCGAGATGCAAATGGTCTTTCAGAATCCGTACACGTCTTTTGATCCACGCTTTACAATTATAAAATGTGTGACTGAACCCTTGAAAATCCACACCAATTTGCGCGGCGCGGCTTTAACCAAACGAGCGCGAGAGCTGCTTGAGCAGGTGGGAATGCCGGGCGAGATATTGCATCGCTATGCTCATGAATTCAGCGGTGGTCAACTTCAACGCATCGCAATTGCACGTGCGCTGGCTCTGAATCCTAAAATTATTGTGCTTGATGAGCCGACATCGGCTCTTGATGTGTCAGTCCAGGCTCAGATTATCAATCTTTTACAGGATTTACAACGTCAATTCAAATTGACATATCTCTTTATTTCGCACGATTTAAGTGTGGTCCAGCATATCAGCAACCGGGTAACGGTGATGTATCTGGGCAAAATTGTTGAACAGAATACGTCAGAAGCCATTTTCGAAGGCCAAGCCCACCACCCATACACGCAGGCTTTGCTCAGCGCGATGCCGTCAGTTGTAAAAGAACTCCGACGCAAGCAAATCATCCTAGAAGGATCTGTTCCTGATGCAGCCAATCCACCCGAAGGGTGCAATTTCCACCCTCGTTGCCCGGTGGCGATGCCAATTTGCTCAAAAGCCGAACCTGTCCTTGATAATTCTGGCGCCGGTCATCCGGTTGCCTGTTTTGTTGTTAATCCAATCGAGAAGAGCACGGATGAGATGATTCAATAACCTTTCCCACCGCGTTCAGCGACTACATTAAAAGGAGAAATGAATATGCCGTACGGAAAACTGGATAACTTAAAAGATTGTGAGGACTTTGTAGATGGTTGCCTTTTCATGGGTACCGGGGGAGGGGGCGATGTGGAATGGGGCTTGGGTATGCTTAAAGAAGCGCTGGAAGACGGTGTATCCCTGGAGTGGGTTGATGTGGCAGACATACCAGCGGATGTGATGACTGTTACTACCTATGGTATGGGCTCGATCGCACCTACCACCGAAAAAACAAAGGCGGAGATTGCACGGCACGGATTGGTGAATAAATTCGGGGATCGTTCTATGGAGGAAGCGGTCAAAGAGCTGGAAATGTACTTAGGAGAGCCGATTGGCTGTATTGTGGCTGCTGAACTGGGCGCCGGTAACACACCTGCACCCCTGGTCACTGGCGCTAGACTGGGGATCCGGGTTGTCGATGGCGATTATGCTGGTCGAGCGATCCCGGATGAAATGCAGGGCACTCCTTACTTGTACGGCAAGCACAGCTGGCCTTTTGCTAGTGTGGATCAATGGGGTAACGTGACCATTGTCAAATATACGGTAAGCCCACATATGCTTGAACGCATCGGGAAAATGTTGGCTGTGGCAGCTTATGGTAATACTACAATGGCAGCCACACCTCTACCATCACTGGAGATGAAGGAGATTCTAGTGCCAGGGACGCTGACAAAATGCCTCAAGCTTGGTCGTGCGATGCGTGCAGCCCGAGAGAATAATCGGGATCCAATTGAAGCCGCAATAGCCGAGACTGGCGGTTGGAGATTATTTGAAGGTGGTGTGACTAAGAAAGAATGGGAAGACCGTGACGGATATATGTATGGGACAATTTACTTGGATGGTATTGAAGACTACGCAGGTCAAACGCTTAAAGTATGGTTCAAGAACGAGAACCATGTTTCATGGCTTAATGGCGAACCCTGGGTTTGCAGCCCAGACCTAGTGACGCTGGCTTACAAGGACACCGGTTCGGGTACTACAAACACGCTGATCAAAGAAGGTGATGAGATTGTCGCAGTCGGTATAAAGGGGTTGGAATCTTTCCGCACTGAATTTGGCTTAAACGAAGCGGCAGGACCCCGCTACTTTGGCTTCGATATTGATTACGTGCCTATCGAAGACCTTTTGGCATGATAGCGCTAGATAAATTGGTTCCCAGTTTTGAGTTTGCTGACAAAAAGGAATAACATTAATGATCAAGTTAGGAACAGAACCTCGTAATGAGTATTATGCTCTGGAGTTGACGCACGCCGCCAACAGGTTGGTAACCGAGGTGCGACCTGTAGAGGTTGGACAACAGGTGCTTATCACAGCCGATACTGCCTCTGATATGCGCGTAGTGCAAGCCACTGCTTCAGCTGTTTATACCGTTGGCGGTATCCCCACCGTCCTTACATATCACACCCTGGATGAGCCGATGCAAGAGCCACCAAAACCGGTGTCATCTGCCGCTTTGAGCGCCGACATTTGGATTAATTTCACTGTTGCCTACCAACTATACAGCCCTGCATATCATAAAGCAATCGAAAATGGATGTATCTATGTTGAGCTGACAGGTATGGATGTCGATATGCTGGTACGCACGGTGGGACGGGTCAACTACCCACCGATGCAGAAGATGACCACAATCCTTTATGAGATGTCCCAGGCAGCCGAGATTGTGCGACTAACTACACCATCAGGGACGGACTTGAGTATGAAGGTGGATAAAGCCGGTGACCCGTTCTGGGAAGAACCACCAACTGACAGGGGATATCCCCAAATGTTGGGTGGACAATCAGGTTTTATGGCCTTCCGTGAAAGCTATCAAGGAGTGTTAGTGTTCGATGGCACTTTGTGGCCCCCATCTGATCTAGGCATTTTGCACAGTCCGGTGCGTTTGGAGATTGAAAGCGGCTATATCAAAAAGATAAAAGGAGGATCTGAAGCTCTCATTTACGAGCGCTGGTTAAGCGGCTTCAACCACCCTGAGGCATATTTGATGGATCATGCCTGCTATGGTTTTAATCCCGGTGTAGTGCGACCAACCGGTCGGATTCTGGAGGATGAACGTATTTTCGGTTGCATGCAGTTTGGCATTGGCGCTACCGAATATGGGTCCCCGGCTCACAGCGATGGTGTTGTTTTAAATCCATCGGTATGGTTGGACGAGCTGCAGATTGAGGAGGATGGTCGTTATACACACCCTGCGTTGGTGGAATTATGCCGCCAGATGGGGATGGGAGGTTATTGATATGAGTTGGCCTGAAAAAAACACCATCACACAAAGTGTAGTTGATATGCTGAATGTCAATATGAAGGTAAAAGCTGGTGAAAAACTGCTGGTTGTAAGCGATTATCCAAGACCTGAGGACTGGAATAATTACAGTTATTTGAGACTTGAAGGCATGCTGGAGCGAGTTATCCTTGCGAGATTGGTAACTGAGATAACTCGTGAACAATTTGTGGATACGCAGGTTCGGTTTCATCCTTTCTTAGCGACTGGGGTGAGTGGAAGAGAACCTGATGACGAAACCGCCTTATTAATGAAAAGCGCGGATGTGTTGCTTTGTCTGACCGAACACTCGCTCTCACAAACCGATGCTCGTGATGCAGCGACCAAAGCCAATGTACGTATCGCCAGTATGCCGACTTTTGACCATAAAATGTTTGCTCCAGATGGACCAATGGCGGTTGATTATCAACAGATTTCTGCTGATTGCAGAAAATTTGCTGATTTACTTTCCGCTGCGGATCAGGTTGTTGTGCAAACACCTTATGGTACAGATTTGTCCTTCAGATTATCAGGTCGATTTGGTCAAGTAGACGATGGTCTATATGGCGATGATCCAGAATTGTGGGGTAATTTGCCGGCAGGCGAAGCTTACGTTATACCATTAGAAGGGACCGGAGAAGGTCAGCTAGTTATACTGGCAGGTTGGTATCCTGAGTTGTATGAAGAGATGGTCCTAACATTCAAAAAAGGATCGGTCATTGACTTGCAGGGTGGAGGTGAGATTGGGAAGGATTTTTCCAAATTAATTAACTTAAAAAACAATGATGAGCTGTTTCGTTCTCGTCGAAACTTAGCAGAGTTGGGAATTGGGACCAATCCAAACGCACGTCGCCCCGATAATGTACTAGAAGCAGAGAAGATCAAAGGCTCAGTCCATATTGCTATCGGCGACAATATACATATGGGCGGAAAGGTCGAATCAGACCTTCATGAGGATTTTGTCCAACCGCAGGCAGATTTATACCTGGACGGCGTTCCCGTAATTCTTCAAAGCAAATGGAAAGTATAAATAAAATAGGAGAGATACCTGATCATGAAAATTGAAATCATTACACCGACCTTCCGTAAGGAAGAGCATGATGCTGTTGTGGAGGTATATCAGCAGTACGCATCTCCTGGTACAGTATTGAACATTGATTTTTTAGAGCAAGGTCCGGAATCTATCGAGAGTGACTTCGACAGTGCGCTGGCTGTGCCTGACATCCTGCGGATTTCCAAACAAGCCGAGGCAGCGGGTATGCAAGCTATTATTATTGATTGCATGGGTGATGTAGGGCTCTATGCTATACGAGAATTTGTCGATATCCCTGTTGTTGGACCAGCACAAGCGTCTATGTCATTGGCTGCTACGCTCGCCGATCAATTCAGTGTGGTCGGCGTACTGGAGAGAGATCGGGCAACATTTCATAACACCTGGCGGCTGTATGATTTAACCAGTCGGGGAGCTTCGGTTAGGGCGGTAAATATTCCAGTATTATCTTTACAGGATGATGATTCTCAACTAATTGATGCGATAACAGAGCAAGCGTTACTCGCCGTGATTGAAGATGGCGCTGATGCTATTGTGCTGGGATGTACTGGTATGGGTGGAAAATTCGCCCGCGCAGTGCAAAATGACCTAGAAAAGGCAGGCTATACTGGTGTACCAGTTATTGATCCAACCGGCGTCGCCCTCAGGATGGCGGAAAACTTGGTAGCTTTAGGTTTATGTCACAGCAAACGAACCTTCCCTGCACCGCCTCCGAAACAGCTAAAGGGTTATGAAAATCTCAGAATATAGATTGTATTAGAAAAAAAGTTAGGAATAGCAAGTGGCAAATATCATGCTCAGTTCAGGTGAATGAATTCACCGTTACGATGAGCACACCCCCCTAATCGTGATCCAACTCAGCTAATACTTCCAAATCTTTCTCCAGGTTGCACTTGCGGACGACCAGGCTGAGTACGTACAGCAACATCACCCCAAAGATAACCGCATATCCGGCGATCATGTAGGAGGTTGTGTCGGCGGGTCCAACTTGTAACAGGTTCATATTATCACTCCATCGTTTTCATTTTAAGCTGCTCGACCTTATCCGCCAGCCTTCCCAAGCGGATCCGATGCCAGAGCAAGTCGGCGAATATGAAAGTGAAGGTCAGCAGGCTGAACAGGAAGGTGACAAGCATAGTGCCTGTCATGTCAAACGAGCCTTCAGCGCCGGGTTGGTTGGCTCCGATCACGATCGGATGGATGGTGCGGAACAGGCGGGCTGAGAAGAATGTCAGGGGTACGCTGAGGAAGCCAATGATGGCATAAACGGCACCGAAGCGCGCCCGGCGGTCGGGTTCTTCGATACCGGAGCGCAGCATAAAATAGGCGGCGTAGATCAGCATCATGATGGCCGCGGTGGTCAACCGCGGGTCCCAGGTCCACCAGGTGTTCCAGATGGGGCGCGCCCATATCGAACCGGTGACGATGTTGATGAAGGCGAACACCATACCGATCTCAACTGCGGATAGACCGACGATGTCCCACTTACGGTTACTGGTACGCAGGTAGGCGACTCCTGCGAAAGCGGCGACCAGAAAGGAAATCATACCTACCCAACCGGCGGCTACGTGAAAATAAAACACTTTCTGAACCAGCCCCATGACTGCTTCCAGCGGGGCATAGAAGAAGACCATTAACGTCGCTATCAGAAGCAGGATCAAGCTGACAGCATCAAGAATTTTAAGCGAGCGGGGTTTGGATTCCATTATGATTCATCCTCAAGTGTAAACGCAAACTTGGCGAATTAAAACTTACTTTCATTCTTCGACGATGTAGTCGAACACCATAAATGCAACCGCTGTGAAGATAATATCGTAAACGATCAGCAGGTTCAGCCAGGGCCAGATATCCGCCATGGCGATACCCTGCAGAAATCCGCTGCTGGCTTTTACTGCCGCAATGAGGACCGGAATTACCACCGGAAAGAGCAAGATGGGCAGCAGTATGTCGCGCGTACGGGTTTGGACAGCCATGGCAGCCAGCAAGGTACCAACTGCTACGTAACCGATCGAGCCCATCAGTATCACCAGGATCAACCCCGGGTTAAAAAGGTTGGTGTTGTAAAGCACGCTGTAGACCGGCAGCACGATGGCTTCTACAACGAGCATAAAAACCAGGTTGCTGAGGGCTTTACCGAAGTAGATCGCGGAGCGGTCCACGGGAGCCAGAAGCAGCCCGTCCAGGCAGCCGCGGTCTTTTTCCATCGCCATCGAGCGGTTGAGTCCCAGCGTCCCGGCGAAGGCGAAAGTCACCCAGAGTACGCCCGAAGTGACGTTGGCGCGCGTCCTGGCGTCCAATTCGAGGGCGAAGTTGAAGATCAGGATCACCAGCAGGGCAAAGACCAGCATTGCCGAGAGCATCTCACGTCCGCGCAGTTCGGCTGATAAATCCTTCCAAAGCACCGCCAAGATGGCGCGCAAATATCCCAGCCACGTGCTGGGTGCGGTTGTTTGGGAAGATGCCTTTGGAGTACTGGGATTATCCTTCATGGTGAATACCACCCTGCACGGATGTGCTGGTTGCTTCCCTGTAGAAGGAAAGCAGCATGTCGGGGTCCATCTCGCCCCGTTGGGCAGACGCAACGATCTGCCCGCGTGAGAGCACATCGAAACGCGAAGCCAAATCAGCGGAGCGTGACAAGTCGTGCGAGGTCATCACCACAGTACGCCCACGGGCAGCCACTTCCTGCAGGGTGTTATCGAGCATGGCGCAGGCATCCTGATCCAGACCGGTGTGTGGTTCGTCAAACAGCATGATCTCGGGATTGTGTAATACGGCTCGACCGATCGCCAGGCGCTGCTGCATGCCGCGCGAGAAGGTGCGCACGAGATCGCG
>CBFDCK010000107.1:0-11337 GCA_965603285.1 uncultured bacterium | reverse complement strand
TTCAAATCCACCCCCTGGCTTCCACCTGGAGGTATGCTACGCCGCCATCCTTCGTCAAAGGGGTCTGGAAAGTATGTGGTCCGCAGCTTACATTAGGATGGCCCCAGGATACAACCGGTCTGGAGGAGGGATGTATCAGCGACAGCCAGTTCCTGGACTTATGCGACTCGATCTTCGCTAGCCGCGAGTGCACACTCATGCACCTGATCGAATCATTCCAGGAGGGAATTCTCGCAACCGTGTTTGACGGCCTCGACCGGGTGCAGCACATGTTCAGGCGAGATCGACCAGACATTGTGGAGCGATGGTACATAAAAATTGATGACCTGGTTGGACGGGTTGAACAGCGACTGGTGGCACAAAACAAGTCGCACGTCAAGCTCTTGGTGCTTTCGGATCACGGGTTTGCCGACTTCAAGTATAAGGTTCACCTGAATAGTTGGCTGATTGAAAACGGTTTTTTCACCGCCATGAAACTGAATGGATCGGGCGGTCTGGGAGACGTTGACTGGTCGCAAAGCCAGGCTTATGCAGTCGGCTTGAACAGTTTATACATAAATCTAGCAAATCGAGAAGGGCAGGGGATAATCTCAGCGGATCAATATGAACCTCTGGTAGCCAACCTGCGAGAAAGATTGATAAATTGGATTGCTCGGGATGGTCGTCCAATAATCCAAAGAGCTTTGCTAAGAGATGAAGCTTTCAGCGGACCTTTAACGACTTATGGGCCGGATATCTTGATCGGCTATACCCCCGGATACCGCGCTTCGGCTGAGACCGGTCTGGGAAAATGGAAAGAAAGCTCTATAGAACCGAATGACGATCATTGGGGCGCCGATCACTGTATCGATTCACAGGCTGTGCCAGGGGTTATCTTTTGCAGCAATGGGCTAGAAGGGATTACAAGCCCCTCATACCGGGACATTCCCTCCCTCACTATCGGAAAAGAGCTTGCACCTCACTCCACGGAACCCCCACCCCCTCCTTCATCTTCAAGTAAGGAAGAAAAAGAGATTATAGAAGAAAGGTTAAAGGATCTTGGCTACCTTTAAGAGCCATCTCGAATCAAAACTCCCGTCCAGGCAAGAAGTTTTACCTGTTTTATCTGTCGTTGTGTTTATAGTATTCACCTGGGCGCTCTACCGTATGTTTTTCCAGGTTCCTAGCTTATTGTTCTATATGAGCGTTTGGGACGTCCTGATTATCATCTCCTATGTACTGATGTTTGCCCTTTTTGAAAGCGCAGTCGTACTGGGGTTATTGCTAATCTTTTCGCTTGTCTTCCCGGTAAAATATTTTAAGGATAATTTCATAGCTCAGGGTAGCACGGTAGTGCTGATGATCAGTATGGGTGCCTTTGCGCTTCAAAGGAAAATAAAGATAATGTACAGGTTGGACGGCTGGGAATTAATTCTGTATCCGTTCGTTATCCTGGCGGCGATCGTTTTTGTGATCTTTGTTGCCTCTTACATTTATGATCGCTTCAAAATATTACCGCGCATTATCAACACCGTTGCAGAAAGGATGATCGTGTTTGTCCTCCTGTACGTGCCCCTAAGTATTTTGGGTCTGCTCGTGGTCTTCGTTCGCAACATTATCTGAGCACAGAAACAGCGTACATGGTTAATTTAAAAAGTGAGATGAAATCGAAACTCAGCAGACGAGACTTCTTGAAATTGGCATCCGCGTTTTCTTTGGCGCCGCTACTTGATGTAATGCCCGCAGCGGGACCGAAGCGCCTGGCACAAGCTAATGAACTCCCCAATGTGATTATTATCCTGTTCGATGCTCTTTCGGCTTTTAATCTGTCGCTGTACGGCTACCCGCGAGCGACCAGCCCCAACCTGGAAAGATTTGCAGCGCGGGCAAACGTGTATCACGCCCATCATTCAGCCGGCAACTTCACGACTCCCAGCACGGCTTCGCTATTCACCGGCACATACCCCTGGACACACCGCGCCTTCAGCCTCAACAGCCTGATCAGCGCAGCGGTAACGCCCTACAACGTGTTCCGCACGCTGGAGGATGTGTATCATCAGGTGGCATTCACCCAAAACATTTTTGCAGATACGCTGCTGTACCAATTTGAGAGCTACCTGTCCCACCATCAAGGGTTAGACAGCTTCAGCCTGGCTGGTCATACATTCTATAACCACCTGTTTGACGACGATGCCATCCACGGGTTAAAAAGCTACGACCAATTTCTATTCAAACGAGCGGAGGCACACGGGTCATTATTTCTTTCCATCCTTAACGATCTGAGCATCCAACTGCCCAACAGAATACAAGCGCAAAAATTGAACGAAATCCATCCCAATGGACTACCGCGTCTGGCTAATACAGATGTCTATTTCCTGTTCGAACAGATAATGGATGGGGTTATGGGAATGCTGGATGAATCGCTCGTGCCATCTTTTGTCTATCTGCATTTATTACCCCCTCATACACCCTACGTGCCTACCAGCCAGTTCCAGGGGATGTTTGACGACGGTTGGACACCCACGCCCAAGAAAAGACATCCTCTCTCATTTAGAGTGCCCGATGAGCGTCTCAACGAGCGCAGGCAGATGTACGATGAATTTATCGCCAACCTGGATATCGAATTCGGGCGCCTGCTGGATTACATGCAGCAGACCGGATTGCTAGATAACAGCTATGTGATAGTGACGTCCGATCATGGTGAGTTTTTCGAAAGAGGTGTTCATGGACATTCTACTCCGCTCTTGTTCGAACCTGTGATCCGTGTGCCAATGCTAATATCTGCCCCAGGACAGCGCGAGCGAAAGGACATCTCAGCGCTCACCAGCAACATCGATCTGCTGCCCACCCTGATGGATATCACCGGTCTTCCTGTCCCCGATTGGTGCGAAGGTCAGGTGCTTCCTGGTCTGGGCGGCGACGAAACGACAGACCGCAGCGCTTACGTGGTGGAGGCCAAGAAGAATCCTGCGTACCAACCCCTAGAAAAAGCCACTATTGCCCTGTTAAAGGGGCAGTATAAGCTAATTCACTATCTTGGGTACCGCGATTATGACGATGAGTACGAATTCTACGACCTGCAAAACGACCCTGATGAGTTGGAGAACCTGTATCCGTCACACCCAATTGCCAGGGAATTGCAGGTCGAGCTGGATCAGAAATTACAGGAAGTGAACCAGCCGTTTAGTGAAAATAGTTAGATATTCCTTTTCGGATAGGTAATCCGCAGATTACACAGATTGCGCAGACTTTGGTGATTGATCAAACTGTGATGTTTGACTTTGTTCATAAAAATAAGTAAAACTCCCATTTCGGGATAGGTAGTCCGCAGATTACACAGATTGCGCAGACTTTGGTGATTGATCAAACTGTGATGTTTGACTTTGTTCATAAAAATAAGTAAAACTCCCATTTCGGGATAGGTAGTCCGCAGATTACACAGATTGCGCAGAAATAATATGTATAATCTATACAATCTGCGGGAGGTTTGGAATTTGTGACAAATAAACGGATTGCTATTCTTGCTGATATTCACGGCAACTCAATCGCCCTGGATAATGTGTTGAAAGACATCGAAGTCTCATCAGGCGGAGTAGATGAATATTGGCTTTTGGGAGACTATGCTAGTATTGGTCCTGATCCAATAGGCGTCTTGGAGCGTTTGGTTTCTTTAAATAATGCCTGGTTTATTCGCGGCAATACCGATCGTTATTTGGTTGAGGATGGACAACCCTGGCCGCAGTTATCCGATGGTGAGCAAGACCCCGAATTGCTCTCGCTCGCATTTCGAATTGCCAGGAGTTTTGCCTGGACGACGGGTGCTGTAGGGGCAACGGGCTGGCTTCCATGGTTAGCGGAACTTCCTCTAGAGATGAGGTTTATTATGCCTGATGGCACGCGCGTGTTGGCAATCCATTCTTCTCCTGGTACAGATGATGGATTCGGCATCCACCCCAATCTGACTGATGACGAACTCCGTGAGCATGTGACCGGAGTTTCAGCCGACTTAGTTCTTGTTGGACATACACATGTTCCATTCGATCGCACCATTGATCAGGTGCGTGTAGTCAACCCTGGAAGTATTAGCAACCCGCTTCCGCCGGATTTACGGGCGAGCTATGCCATTATGATGGCAGATAAAACGGGATATCAAATCGAGCTGAAACGAGTGGAATTTGATAAAGATACTGTTACGACAGCAGCCAGAAAGGTGAATCACCCCGCGGCTGAATATATAGCCCAATTTATGAGGGGTGAACGCAAGACTGATTGGATGAAGTGAGATGGGACAGCAGCATCGTTAGAATCGACTGTGTCTTTTGAGTCTGTGGTGGGATTCTGTTTTAACCAGGGATTCAGGCTTGCGAAAAAGGTTATTTTGTAACTGTGTAGATTGGTCCCGAGGACTTGCATCCGGTCAAGATACTGTGATTGATTGGAGAGAGAGTGCACGCCATTGTGTAACCCTGTTTAATCGATGCGCGTATTGTAGCCCAGGACTTCAATTCTGGGCTTTTTTTGTGCCCAGTCGATCTGGTATAAAACCATTTAATGTGGTATAAAATGACGATTTATTAATTAATGCAATAAAAAATGACAGTCGATTATCAAGACTTAATAAATATAGAATAATGAAGTATGAAACCTCCCGCAGGTTGTGAATTGCTTTTGTGATGCGATCCGCTTTGTGACGGGCTGTGTGTAGAAACTCACAGCTAGTTTTACAAGCCTGCTGAAGCAGGTTGGGTGAGTGTGGACAATCTTACGCAAATGGATTTGTGATTAAACTCCCGGTAACTGAACACTATGAGTAGTAATCGATGAGAGGTTCGAAGATAGCGTATGAAAACAAAAAAATTCTACCAGGCTTGTTCTGTATTGTTTCTGATTGTTTTTTCATCAATAGCAGCGGGTGCTGTTGGATTGTCAAGTGTAAGAGCGCAGGTCAACAGTTCCCCAGACTCTACCGAAGATGACTTAATCTTTATTCATCATTCCTGCGGCAGCAATTGGCTGAGCAACAGTTTGCACAGCGCCTTGCTGGCGAAGGATTACATTGACGAACGTAACGACATCACTTACGGCACGGCGATGTTACCAGACAGCGGCAGACCTGCATCGCTGGGCAGCACTCCTGGCAACAGTACGAACATGAACCACTGGATACTCTGGTTCAACGATTACCTTGATGGCGTTAAGGATCAAGATACATCCGATGGCTTCAACAAGATCATCATGTTCAAGAGCTGTTACCCGATCAGCAACATTAGTAGTGACGGTACCGAGCCAGGAGACCCTTTCAGCAGTTCTCAAACTACGGTAAATTACAAAGCTGTTTACCGTCACCCGGACGGTACGGGGCATACCTATTCCCAGGGTGGTTATTCGTACAAGCCACTGGAGGACATCTTTGCAGAGAACCCCGACGTCTTGTTCATTCCTGTGACTGCACCGCCTCTGAACTACACGGCAACTACGGACGCGAACGCCCACCGCGCCCGTTTGTTCAACAACTGGCTCAAGGATGACTGGCTTGGAAGCTATAACACAGCCCATCCGGTATTGGACAATGTGGCTGTCTTTGATTGGTTTGATGTGCTGGCTTATCCCGACGATCACTCCAGCCATCCAAATCGCCTCAAAGAGGAATACGGTGGTGCAAGCGACAACTCGCATCCTAACAGCACAGCAAATGCTTACTCTACCCAGGTCTTCGCCACGAACCCGGACAATTTTATAGACAACGCTTGGAACGCTTTTACAGGTAGTAATGGCTACCTTCTCCACTTTCCTCTGGTATATAAGGAGTAAGCTCCATCAGAGTGAAAACTCATAAGTTATTGCCTACGCTTCTGATCCTGGCATTGTTGGACGGGTTTTTTGGTGCAGTAACGCTGAAGGACGCCAACCCCAGGATAAAAATCAACCCTCCGTCATCGATACTACACCCTCATTCGACCAACTCGGGACATATCTTCAGACCTTCCAGGGACCGGTCCTCAAATGGCAGAATAGCGGCTGCTATTCCTCCTGGTGTGAGACCGGTTGGTATTCTTCCCCGGCTGTAACCGACCTGGATGATGACGGGACGATGGAAATCATCGGGGCGGCTTATCCACTCTTCGTCCTCAACGGCGAAGATGGCTCCCTGCAATGGAGCGTCGACCCGTCAGGCAGCCGTATCTGGCCAGGTGTCGTCGTTGCTGATCTGAGTGGGGACGGCGAGATGGAGATCGTTATTGCAAGCGGTGGGGGATACGTTTCGGTTTTCAATAACCAGGAGGGTTCTATGCCCGGCTGGCCCCAGCATCCTGCTACGAATGAATTCCGCTCTCTGGCGGTAGATGACTTGGACGGGGATGGCGACATGGAAATTGTGGTTGGGCAGGCGCGTTTGGATAAGAAAAACGTTTGGGTTTTTGAGCATAATGCTAGTATCCTTGCCGGATGGCCGCAGGTGGTAGACACCGAAGGTTCAGCTGCCGGTCTGTATAATGACAATATCAGTTTGGGCGATTTGGATGGCGACGATGAATTAGAGGTGATCGTCCCTTCCGACACTATCACGATCTGTGCCTACGAACCGGACGGCAGCCCCCTCCCCACCCACGAAATGTATCACGATCATTCTGGACAGAATATGAATTATTGGGGAGAAGTTCCAGCGTACATCGACCTGGAATACGAGATGCGCGGTTGGGGACCGTGCTACACAGAACCTACCGCCCGGGCGAACTTTGCCAGCGGACCGGCTAACATTGTGGACGTGAACTCGAATGGTATCAACGAAGTGGTCGTCATCGGCGATGTACATGACTGTCACACCAGCCCTTATACCGATCTTTATAATACGCCTTACATATTGAACGTCGACCGCACCCGCTTCAACGCCGGCGTTTTTGACTGGACGATACCCCCGCTGGATACAGGTGCACCGATAATCCAGAATTACAGCGTCATTGAAAGCGCACAGCCGAACCCGGTTACGGTTGATCTTGACAGTGACGGTAACCTGGAGATCCTTTTCCCCTCCTATGACGGACGCATGCATGCCATCTGGCTGGATAAAAGCGAGCACGGTAGTTGGCCTTATTCAGTCTATAACTCCGCAGAGGGCTTTTACCGCTTCGCTTCCGAGCCGGTGGTGGCGGACCTGGATGACGACGGTCACCCGGAGGTCATATTCGCTTCCTGGGTGCAGAAGGGTACTCACCAGACGGGCAAACTACACATCCTGGATTACCTTGGCAGCCCCATCCACGAAGTGGATCTGCCGTCGGCTTATGGTAGCCCGGATTGGAATGGGGTCTTAGCTGCCCCCACCCTAGCTGATATCGATGGCGATCCCGACCTGGAAGTGGTGCTGAATACGGCTCATATCGGTTTCGCGGCTTACGACCTGCCCGGCACGGCGAACGCCCGCGTTTTGTGGGGCACGGGGCGGGGAAGCTACTTGCGCACGGGTTCGACCCGGAGGGATATTGATGCTTCCACAAAAGCGGCTAATAACTCCACGCCATCCCCTGGGGAAACGCTGCAATATGTTATTCGGTTGAAGAACTCCGGTCCAAGGATACCGAATGCTTCCATGACAGATACCCTGCCGGATGGGGTGTCGTTCGCTGGAAACCTGATAGCTACTTCGGGCATGGTGAACGAATCAGGGGGTGTGGTCTCATGGCAGGGGGCAGTGACGGCTTCTGATCCGGTCGTCATCCAATTTGACGTGACCGTGAGTGAGTCGATCACGGAGCCCCAGTTGATCGTCAACATCGCCCAGATTGACAATGGCTTTGGGGAAGTGATTGAGCGCCAGGCGGTGGTGATTGTTAATGGGCATGCGGTTTACCTGCCGGTTTGTTGGCGATAGTATTTTCCCCCTCACATACGGACCCGCCCCGGCAAACTGCGCATGCTTGGGGGAGGGGAATCAGATTAACCTCCCACAGGTTGCGAATTACTTTTGTGATGCGACCCGCTTTGTGATGTGAGGGGCTTTTTCAAATTTGAGCCATGTAACCAGCGGGAGGTTGGGGGTTCTGAAGCAGGCTGGGTGAGTCATGAGCACGAAAATATTGCACTGCTTGCTATCAATAAGTATTCATCGTATACTATTCTGATCACTCTCTAGATGAGTGAAATATCAACCATATCCCGGCAGCAAAGTCTATTTAAAGGTATTGCCAATATGAGATCAGAGACCTCATCAAAAGTAATAATTACGCTTAACCCAAAGTGGTTAGCGAAGGTATTGGCTTTGCCTATTCCCTTTCTAGCATTTGCTCATATAGCGGGACTATTAACATACAACTACTTTGGGATTGAGGACCCAGTAATTTTCAAGAAGCTTAACCTGGATGTTGAGAGAAGCATCCCTTCCCTATACACTCTAGTGTTATGGCTGGTATGTATAGTATTTCTAAGTTTCATTGCTTATTACAAGAAAAAAGATCAGGAACTTTATAAATATTGGCTTGGGATGGTTGTGTTATTCGTTTTCTTATCAGTCGATGAATTCGTTTCAATTCACGAGACTCTATCTCCTTATATGTATCAAATGTTGAACGCATCCGGATTGCTTTTCTATACTTGGGTGGTTCTATATTTTGTTGCCCTCGTTATTCTAGGTCTTGTTTATCTGAGATTCATGATTAGTTTGCCAACTAAAACCCGCAATTTATTCATTTTCGCTTTATTGTTATTCGTCTCTGGTGCTATTGGAGTGGAGATGCTTGAGGGTCGCTATGTTGAAATGTACGGTAGAACTCCATTCTTTTACCTTTTCTTAATTACACTAGAGGAGATCCTTGAAATGGTGGGCTTAGTTGTGTTTGTTTATGCCCTCGGATCATACATTAATTCGGAGTTAGGGGTATTACAGATTCGCACAAGTCCCCCACAAGTCAGTTCTCGCTCTCAGTAAGACAGGCTTATCTTTTTTTCCCATTCACTGGCATACTGCGTGTGCTGGCATACTCCGTATGCGGCATACTCCGTATGCTTGGAGTTGCTATCAACTGAGAATTAACGTATACTTAAAAGTGTAGAAGATTTTGAAAGCGAGCTATCCCCATTATGGACAACTGCATTTTTTGCAATATTGTGAAGGGCGATTCACCCGCAAGTATCATTTTTGAGGACCAAACTTGCGTTGTTTTCATGGATATACAACCTGTCAACCTTGGGCATGTACTTGTTATCCCAAAAGTGCATGCCGCTTCTATATCAGAACTCGACCCAGAAATTGGCGGTCACCTTTTCCAGGCAGCCCAGCGCACAGCGCAAGCGATCCGTAGAAGCCAGATACGATGCGAAGGGATCAATCTCTTCCTGGCGGACGGGGAGGCAGCCGGGCAAGAAGTTATTCATGTCCACCTGCATGTGATACCTCGTTACAGCGGGGATGGCTTCGGCTTCAATTTCAGCGACCAATATTGGCAAAAGCCTTTACGTGAAGAGTTAGATGCAAGCGCGAAAATTATTATTGCAGGTTTCGTGGAACAACAGCCTACAGTTGAAGCTTTCTGGCGGGCATACACGGCCTCTCTTCCGGAAGGGGTTCGGCCTCCAGATTCTTACGATGTTTGGTCGTTCGGCGACACGGAAGAAATGGCTGACGAACTGGGTCAATTGGTGCAGGCTGGCATTAAAACCGCGACCTGCAGTCTGGTGTGGGAGTATGAGGCTGAGGGCGATGAGGATCTGCCGAAAGATGGAGATGTAAGTGTTATTACCGACGGGCAGGGGGCTCCTTTGTGCGTGATTGAGACGGTAGAGGTTGAAGTTAAGCCGTTTGGTCAAGTCGATGAGGCGTTTGCGTACGACGAGGGTGAAGGGGAGCGCTCGTTGGCGTATTGGCGTAGTGCTCACTGGAAATTCTTTTCAAGGGTGTGCGGTACGATTGGTCGTGAGCCAGTCGAGACTATGCCGCTTATATGTGAGCGATTCCGGGTGGTCTTTCCCAAGTAGATGATTTGTCTACCCCAATATCTAGCTGGAGCAGATGGGGCTGTCAGTGATGACTGTGAAGTTCAATCCAGCTTACGACCACACTGGTGAGCTTATATTGGATGCCCACAAATGGGAAGCCATGGTCGTTGAAGCAGGCTCGAATTGGTCGTAATGCGTCATCAAGATATAATGTTCTTCTGGGAGTAATTTTGTGGCAAAGCTTATACACGGTGAACGGATTGGTAAACTTGGCGCTATTCGTCTTGGTTGTTCCGCAGTAATTTTCGATACTACCAAAAATAAAATCCTGCTTACGTGTAGAAAGGATAATGGTCTATGGTGTTTGCCAGGAGGTGGTATAGACCCGGGCGAAAGTGTTGTGGAAGCATGCGCCCGGGAAGTATGGGAAGAAACCGGTCTTCGTGTCCGCGTAGGTAAACTTGTTGGCGTTTACAGCAACCCCCATCAACTGGTTGAATATAACGATGGGAATCGGTTTCAGATTGTTGCGTTGAATTTTGAAGTGGAGCCAATCAGCGGGGAACTCGGCATTAGTGACGAAACAACAGCCGTTGGATATTTTTCTCTTTCCGAGATCGAAGATATGGACTTGATGGAACATCACCGTGTACGGATACAGGACGTATTGGTCGGACAGCAGGCTGCATTTGTAAGGTGAAATTCGGGATTTGTTTTCCGAATAAGATTATCCGACCATGTCTCGGGGCTGGTCACACCTGGTGGATTGAGAACCTGTTAAGGCAAAGGAACTCCTACAAAGATCTGATTGCACGAATACAGATGAGACCGCCAAAAGCAGATCGGCATGCTGCCCAATTAGGATATTGCTGGATTGGATTTAATCCTTTTTGTGAGGATATAAATGAGTTACATATTTAACAAGATGGATGAGATCAGTGCACGCGCCATTCTTGGTTGGCGTTATGACCCACCTTACGATATTTATAACCTGCCTTTGGATGAGGTGGAGAGTGTTGTTCAAAATATTATGGATCCGCAGAATGCTTATTCCAGTATTACGGATGAGCAAGGAGAGCTTGTAGCCTACTGCTGCTTCGGTCGAGAGGCTCAAGTGCCAGGTGGGGATTACAGAAGTGATGCACTTGACATTGGAATGGGGGTTGTTCCAGAGTTGACAGGGCGGGGGTTTGGGCATGAATTCATCAATAGTGTTCTCGATTTTGCAGGCACCACATTTGCGCCGCATATGTATCGTGTTACGGTAGCCGAGTTCAACAAGCGGGCATTGCGAGTTTGGGAAAAAGCCGGGTTCCAGCGAGCGGAAAGGTTTCAGAGAGATCGCGACAAAAGACCTTTTGTCATACTGGTTCTGCCTCAATACTAACCCCACTCCGGCAAACCTCGTTTGCTTATACTTCGTATGCT
>CBFDCK010000106.1:0-11348 GCA_965603285.1 uncultured bacterium | reverse complement strand
TTTTATGAATTTCGTTGAACCAATCCGTGATAGGAAAAAGATCGCTCAAATCAAAAACCTGCTCCGTGGGCAGGAACGATTTCGCGATCTGTTGTTGTTCGTTGTGGGTATCAATACAGCACTGCGGATTTCAGACTTGCTGGAATTACAAATTGAACATTTCCTGGATGACCATCATCACATCAAACGACGATTTTGGATCAAAGAGGGTAAGAGAGGCAAACGTCAGGAGGTCGTGGTCAATGCCAGTATCCGGGATGTCCTGGAAGAGTATCTTGCATCTTATCCTGAAATCATCGGTGACCAAAATAACTTCCTCTTCTTCAACACAAAAGATGGTGGTTTCATACAGCCAATCAGGCGAGGTCAAGCCTGGAAGATCATTTCCACTATCTGCAAACAAGTGGGTTTGCCTGGCAACTTTGGCACACATAGTCTTCGAAAAACCTGGGGATATCACGCTCGAATGAGTGGCGTAGATCTCGCATTGATTATGCACAAGCTCAATCATGAAAGCATTGCCTACACAAAACGCTACTTGGGCATCACTGATGACGAACTGCAAGCGGTGTCCCAACGTTTGAATCTCTAACCTTTTCTCGACATTCTGTGAGGTGGATCATGATGGGATATAAGGTCCGGAATCTCAAAAAGTTTACTTCCTTTTCTTTGAAAACCTTGGTGCCAGAAGACAACTTCTATCGCCAGGTGGAAAAATGTATCGATCTCAGCTTTGTGCGTGATCTTGTCTGCCACCTGTATTCAGCTTTCGGACGTCCATCCATTGATCCGGTTGTTTTCTTCAAGCTTCAATTGATAGCCTTCTTCAAAGGGATTTGATCAGAAAGGCTGCTGATGGAGACAGTCAGTCTGAATCTGGCACACCGATGGTTCATCGGTTATGACCTGGATGAAGATGTTCCCGATCACAGCAGTTTGAGCAAGATCAGAGAACGATATGGAATGCAGATCTTTCAGCAGTTCTTTGAACAGATTGTCGAGTTATGCGTGGAAGCTGGATTGGTATGGGGTGAAGAATTGTACTTTGACAGCACCAAAGTGGATGCCAATGCTGCGATCAACAGCATGATTGACAGAACAGAATCCGAGGCGGAACAACATATTGAAGAATTGTGGAAGAATGGCGAGAAGAATCTTCCAACAGAAAACCTACAAAATTTGGTTGAGAAATACAATGGCGAACGGTTTACAGGGTTGCGCAAACCGTCCTACAAAAGGATCGCAGATGAAAAGGTCAGCCTGACTGATCCGGATGCTGCACCTATGCGAGCACAAGGTGGTGGCAGCGCTGTTCTGGGCTATCGAGACCATTACGTTGTTGATGGTGGCAAAGCTCGCATCATTCTCTCAGCATTGGTGTCTCCTGCCTCCATCATGGACAACACCCCCTTGCTGGACTTGGTCGACTGGACATGTTCTCGATGGCAACTGGAACCAAAGATTGCTGTTGGTGATGCCAAGTATGGCACGGTTCCCAATATTGTGGGCTTGGAAAAACGAGGCATCAAAGCCTACCTGCCAACGCCTGATTTGAGTAAACGATCTGAATACTATTCATCAGACCAATTTCAATACGATGTTGAGAATGACCAATACATCTGTCCCCAAAATCATGTCTTGCCTCTATGGTCACGACGCAAGAGTGAAGAAAATTATGTTTATCGTGCGAATGTAAAAGTGTGTGATGCTTGTCCAGTCAAAGGTGAGTGCACGGGCAGCAAAAGTGGGCGCCATATTTTTCGATCTTTCCATCAGGAATATATTGACAAGGTGAAAGCGTATCATGAGACCGAGGCATACAAGAAAGCATCTCGAAAGCGAAGCGTGTGGGTTGAGCCATTATTCGGTGAAGCAAAAGACTTTCACCGCTTAAGGCGTTTCCGTTTGAGAGGTCTACACAAGGTAAATATCGAAGGAATGATGATCGCAGCGGGGCAAAACCTGAAAAGGCTGGTCAAGTGTCGCCTGAAAAAGCTTTGTTTTTGTATTCGGATTCTGATTTCTCACAGGAGCCAGTACTTTTTCAACGGCCTGAATATATTTACGACACAAGAGATATTAATCGAAGTAAAAGCAGGCATACAATGAAAAAGAAAACCACACAAAACGGTTATATTTTTCATGGTAATATTTGATAGTAAAAATCGAGGTTCAGAAAGCGGAAATTCCCTAGAAGAAAAGACGAGATAGAAAAAGCAAACAATTTCTGTCTGTGAGCGATCCGCAGCGCGAGATTGCGCAACCTTTTCAACTTAAACGCATCTAATGAGTAACGATAAAAAACTTACGCATGATTTCTCTCTCGACTTGCTCCGTGCTGGCGACAAGGCTGAGTTTGCCCGGTTAGTCGAAGCCTACTCCGGGGTTATATATCGCCTGGCGGTCAAGATGCTGGATAACCCCCAGGACGCGGAGGATGTCTTGCAGGAGACTTTCATTAAGGCTTACAAAGCTCTACCCAACTTTGACGGGCGCTCCAGCCCCTCCACCTGGCTGTACCGCATCGCTACCAACGAAGCGCTGATGGTGCTGCGCAAGCGCAAGCAACCCTTTGTCTCTATCGATGAACCCCTCGAGACCACCGGTATAGAGCAGGAGCCGCTGCAGATCACGGACTGGTGTTGTCTGCCGGAGGATGAGCTGATGTCAACAGAGGCACAAGCTTTCATGAACGAGGCCGTGGAAGAGCTACCTCCCAACTTGCGGGTTGTCTTCCTGTTGCGCGATATCGAGGGTCTTTCCACAAGGGAGACGGCGGAGGTGCTGGACTTGAGCGAAACGGCGGTCAAGACACGTTTGTCGAGAGCCAGGCTGCGGTTGCGGGAAGTGCTGACCGGTTACCACGGCGAACGGGTAGCTGAGCGCAGAATGGTTGCAGGAGGTGAGGTGTGAAGGAACACAAGGAATGCCGCTACCTGTTGGATTCGCTCTCTGATTACATCGACGGCACTTTGAGTTCGGAGCTGTGTGATGAGATCGAGCGCCACATGACAAACTGCGAAGATTGCCGAATTGTGGTGGACTCGATACGCAAAACCATATACCTGTACCACGAGACCGCTGTGCCCCAAAAGGTTCCTGACGATGTTAGAGCGCGCTTATACCAACGTTTGGATCTGGAAGAATTCCTGGAAAATTAGTTTAATTTCCCCTCAGGTATCCTAAAGATGATCTCCGTAATAAATATTGTAACCTTTTTGTAGTTTTGTCATCTAAGAATCTGATGGACAAGGATCAGGATGAGCGCTCGTTACGTGACAGGGAACTGTTCCTGACGCTGGGGATGGACCTCCCGGAGGAGCAAAAACAGCCCGAGCTGCGGGTGGGTGACTTGTGCCCGAAATGCAAAATTGGGCACCTGGACTACGACGGTTTGCTCAACCTGGCTTGCCTGGAGTGCGGCTTCGCATTAGGTGGCTGCTTTACCTGATAAACATACAATAATTGCCCCGGTGGGGTATTTATGGAGAGTAAAAAAATGACAACTAAATTATTGAACGAAGATATCACCACACAAGTACAAGAAGTCCTTGGACAACTGCAGGAGCCTGTGGAAGTCCTTTTCTTCGGCACCAAGCAAGATTGCGATTACTGCGCCGAAACCCTGCAGTTGGTTGAAGAAGTTGTGGGCTTGTCGGATAAACTTGGACTGACGGTCTATGACATTGAGGAAAACGACGCCCTGGCAAAACAGTATAAGGTGGACAAGACACCAGGTCTGGTGATTGCTGGAGTGGACGGCGGACAGGTGTTGGATTACGGCGTACGCTTTGCAGGCATCCCGTCCGGGCACGAGTTCAGCTCGTTGATCCAGGATTTGATACTGGTGTCCGGACGCGATTCGGGATTGAATCCCCAAACGCGCGAGTTCCTGGGAGGGCTGGAAAAGCCAGTACTCTTGCAGGTATTCGTCACCCCGACCTGCGGGTACTGCCCGCGCGCGGTTGTGCTGGCGCACCAGATGGCAATGGAAAGCCCGATGGTGGAGGCCGAAATGGTGGAGGCGACGGAATTCCCAGAGCTCTCGCAGCGCTTTGGTGTAAGCGGCGTGCCGCAGACCACCATCAACGAAGGCGCTGGAACTGTAGTGGGCGCTCTACCTGAAGAGAACCTGCTGTCTGAAATAATCCGCGCTGTGGGATAAAAAAATATCACGGAGCACACAGAGTCTTATTAATAACTTAACGAACCTTGTGCGCCTTATGGAATTTTTTTTATTGGTATCCTTAATGGGAAAGCTGTGAAATGACGATAGATCGAAAAGATAAGCGGGAGAAAAAGAACAACTCTCCTGTCCTGGCAATAGCGCTGATCGGTGCTGGGGTGCTGTTGCTGGGAGGGCTGGCTTTCCTGCTGCTGCCCAGGTCAAATGCGGGAGGGGAGATTGCAGTCACCGGCGAGGATAGTGGATCAGTAGATGCAACAGCATCATACGTAGCTCAGGTGGAATATCCCGCCCCCAGCCTGCACCTCTCAGAGATCGACGGAGACGAGGTGTCGTTAGAGGATTTTCTAGGAAAGGTGGTGCTAATCAACAACTGGGCGATCTGGTGCCCCCCCTGTAAAGCCGAGATGCCTACCCTGCAGGCTTATTACGACGAACATCGCGAGCAGGATTTCCTAATTATCGGGATTGAAGCCGGCTCGCCACCTCCTGAAGTAACAGCTTTTGTGGAGCAGTTCGGACTGACCTTCCCGATCTGGCTGGATCCGAACGTCAAGGCGCTCAAAGTCTTCCAGAACTTCGGGTTGCCAAACTCCTATGTGATCGATAGGGACGGCACAGTGCGCCTGGCGTGGAGCGGCGAGATAGACCGCGAAACCTTGGAGGAATTCGTAACGCCTTTATTGGAGGAGTAGAGATGGAAGCAAAAGTAGATTGGGAAGGCAGGCTGACTTTCACGGGCACGGCGGATTCGGGTTTCAGCGTTCCAATGGGCGCTAAAGCGGTGGTTGGCGGGGACGATGATGGATTCCGCCCGATGGAATTGATCGCCCTGGGTCTGGCGGGCTGCACGGCTATGGACGTGATGTCTATCCTGCGAAAGAAGCGCCAGGACGTGACTGGATTTGAGGTCCAGGTACACGTCGAACGAGCTCAGGAGCACCCCAAGGTTTTCACCGAAGCGGAGATCGAATATTTCATTACTGGTCACGGGGTGGATGAAACCGCTGTACTGCGAGCGATTGGGTTATCGGCGGATCGCTACTGCCCGGCTCAGGCGATGTTAAACCAGGTAATGACGATTGAGCTGAAGTACCACATTTTTGATGATGAGGGGGCTGGAAAACGTAGTGAGGTTAAGAGCGGAGTATTTGTAGTTGGAGAAGGGGCTTAGATAAGTAATATTGGAAGACGCAGAGTGTAGATGAGATGCGTTCCGACGCTGTAGCAATCGGAACGAGGAAAAGGTGTGGCCGCATAGTTATGGGGATTTGGCACAATAACTCACGCAAAGTCGCGAAAATCGAAAAAAGTCTAATTAATCCATCCTAACCCCACCACCGGAACCAACTGGCAGGAGAGGATCCTCTCCTGAATCGTCTATCCAAACTTAATGGAAGGAACCCGCGCTGTCGGCCGCGACTTGGGGGTTGGCGGTGACCAGAATGAACAGCGGGATCGATATCCCTTGGGTAATCCCTTTGGCGATGGCAGCAGAATAAATGTAGCGCCCCTTTGGAGCAAGTGGGTTTATCGCGCTCAATCCCAGCTCCGAGATAGCACCGTGAATGGCACCGCCCAGGAATATGACGATTATTGCCATGATCAGGGCAATAATCAGCCTGAGAAAAACTTGGGTTTGATCCTTCTGATCGAATAAAATGCCAGTCAAGACGCTTTTTGAGATCAGAAGGATGACCGGGGAACCTGCAATACCCCCCAGAAGGAAACCCAGGGCACTTCTTGAAGCGTTTACGGTCTAATTTTACTTGGTTTGAGGTTATTTAGGTCTTACCGGCTGAGTATATAAAAAGATAACCCCCATCGTGTTTTAGCCAATGAAGGATAATCATATAATGAGACCATTAATTGTGAGTAAGGATAATTACTCTATGAATATCTCGACGTGTTCGCCGTCTTCCTCATCGATCACATCGATGATCTTGCCTTGCGCACCATCGTTGATGGAGGCGATCAGCTCGTCGAAGGCGATATCGGGGGCGTATTTCGAGGCGATGTTCATACCGGCGTCGACCAAACCGAGGGGCAAATTAACAGTCGCTTTGGGTTTACCGGTCACCATGTCGGTCACGCGCACACGCAGCCAGCGCGCTCCGCCGGTCGTCGTCCGCACGGCTGGTTTGCTCTTGCTCTGGCGGCTTTCGCTGAGCGCAGAGAGCAGTTTGGCGCCTTCCTCGGCGTTGATCTTGCCATCGTCTATCATTTTGAGGATTTTTAAACGTTCTTCACTGGTTGTCATGTTATTGTGCTCCTTATGTCATACATTATCCAATGTAGATTTCAACCTTTTCTCCGCCCTGGCCTTCGTCCGCTTGGATGTAAATTGGGTTCTGGGCGTCTGTCGTATTGGCGATAGCGAGAATGACATCATCTATTGATGTGCCGTTAAGGCTTGGGATTCTACTCCCAAACATCCGTAAGAACCAAACGGTTGGTTTGACTGGCAAGGGAAAATTCAATGTGAAGTGCTGTGGCTTCTGCCCTGGTTTTTGCCTGATGCGCAGATTAAGCCAGGGAGCGCTGCGGGATTCCCAGAAAAGCAGTGTGATGAAAATGCCGAGGAGGGATAATAATATGGCGCAAAAGAACCACAGACCGAGCCCGTTTGACTGCATCGCCTGATACATAAACAACCCGCCCAGGATTGTGATGCCAACCCCGACCCAGAAGGGGAACATCCACCAATAATGCCACTTTTTAATATTCGCAGGAGGCGTGTTGGTATCTTCGTGTTTGTTGTTGGCAGCGTCATCATACCTGGCTTCCAAAGGCTCATGAATTTCCTTTTCATCCGACAACCTATGCAGCAGTCGTAAACCCTCATCAACACTTACTTCACCGCATTCGATGTGCTCCAGAATTCGCATTCGTTCGTTTTGTGAGTCCATAATCTGTCTTAAATTTAATATCCCTCCAACGCAGCCAAAAGTTTTTCGGCCTCTTCAACGCTGATCTTCTTCTGCTCCAGCATGTGTAGTATAGCTAGTTGCTCCTCTCCTGAAATGGTTTCTGGTGTCTGAGGTTGTGAAAACCGCGCGACTCCACAGGGTGCTACCCCCTGGACTTTGGCGCGTCGTTGGGCAATCTCCAGCCTGTGTTCTAATTTTTCCTGGTCTAACCGCATCTTCTCGCGCGCTCGGACAATACCTCTCTCGCTGGCTTCATGTGCCTGACGCATGATCCTTTCTGTTTGCTCTGGGGACATACCGGCATCCTCAATCTTTTGTGATAGACTCGCCATGTTTTTGTCCAACTGCTGGGTCACTGCTTCCATCTGAGATTCTATTTGAGTTTCGACTTGCTGGGCAATTTGCTGGCTGAAATCATTGGGTAAAACGCCGGTTCCTTCGCCGTAGTCGAATTCCCCATCGCCAGTCCTGGTCCATCCCCCTTCGCAGGAGGCCAGGAACAGATTGCCGTTACAAGAAAAATCCATTTGTATGTCGCCATCGCCCAGGATTAATTCCCCCTGTTCGTCCTGGTAAGATTTTCTTTCGTCAGGCAGTTTGACTTTAATCGATTTGGCACCGCTCACAAGACTTATCCTGGCGCTGGCATCTTCTGGGATACGGCAGTGCAGATTACCGCCTGCGTGGATATGGTAATCATCTCCTGCCAAATCGGTCAGACGTACACGGGCGTTCCCTTCGGCTTTTACTTTTATATTGCCATCCACTTGCCTTAACACTAGATTACCGGAGACTTCATCCAGTGTGCATTCGCCCTTTACTTCCCGTACAGCGGCGTTGCCTTTGACCTGGTTTATATGTAGATAGTCTGAAATCCCTTGCGCAGATAAGTCGCCGTTGATAGTATTGATCTCGGTTCGGGCGACCTCCCGTAGATTCAGCGAACCTTTAACCTGATCGATTGCGAGATTGCCTTCCAGAAGCTTGAGACTGGCGTTGCCGCCGACCCTTTCAATATGGATCTTGGCGCCGTGCGGAACGCTCAGCTTGCATGCGCCGCGGGAGCTTAGGTGAACGACATCGTCCTTGTCATCGATGGTTAAGTTCTCCGGGTTGGCTTTAACCAGGACTTCCGAGTGCCCCCAACCTCTAACCTGCAGTTCTCCCTGAACTTGTTTGATAGTCACATCTGGAGTTGTGCTGGTGGATATGGTCGTCTTGTTCATGTTATTCCTCGTATTCTTTTAATAAGCGCATGGCTTCTGCGGCGCTGATAAGACCTTCGTCCAGTTTTTCCAGGATGCGCTGTCGTTCTCCATCTGTGAGTCCGACTGGTTCTTCAGCCCCGCCTGGTTCGTAGCCCAAGGCGCGAATGATCTCGTGCAGGCGGTTGCGGATAGTGGGGTAGGAGAGACCGATTTCGCCTTCCATACGCGTGATCTTGCCTTCGCTGCGCACGAAAGTTTCCACAAAACCAAGCTGTTCGCTGGTAAGTTGGTTGAAAGGTCCGCCTGTGAAGCGACCCTCTACAGTAGCATCGCAATCACGGCAGTGAAAACGAGTAACGGTGATATCGCCACCGCATAGCGGGCAATTAGATGGAAGTGTGTGCATAACCAATATCCTTAAACAACTATTTATATATTTAAAGGTATTATACAAAAAAACCGATAAATGTCAAGTGAGACATTAATAATATTAAACATTATATGAAGTTTGTTGATATTAGCGATCGCGATTATTGGGTTTACTGTAGTGCTGTTTGAATAAACCTAACCCGGGGTTCTAATACAATAATGGACTATCTATAAGAAAGCGTTAGATGATCCGATAGAGGTATTACAACCACTTTTCTGTTTGACATATCCCTACTTCACAAGTATACAGCGCCGGTCACGGACTGGCTGTGAGCCGTTAAATTATCCCCTCTTAAATTTATACACGCCTATTTATCGTCCTCTGGCTTTTGCTCCTGCACACTTGCTGGTACCAGGCGGTCGCTTTTGATGAAACTGGCTGCGTTTGAACATGTGCAGGCGGTTACGGTTAAGCTGCCGCGTGTCAGTGTACCCAAGTAGGGCTGGCTGCCATTGTGAGCCTTCCAACCTTCGAGGTTGTATCCCATGACATCTTCGGCAGGCATCCACTCGCCATTGAATTTGCGGGCAATGTGTATGTGGGTGCCGGTGCTTCTCCCGCCTTCGCAAGATGGGTGCCCGATTCTGTCGCCCTGCTGTAAAGTAGCTCCTAATGGGATGCGATCTTTTGTCGCTACGTGCAGATAGAAGACGTTCCAGCCCGTGCGCTCGTCTCCATCTCCATCAAGATCGAGCATGACTTGACCGTATTCAGAACGCACGATGACACCAGGAGCAACAGCGGTGGTAAAAATTGAACTGGGAATACATCCAAAACTAACAGATGGCGGGGCAAAATCCAGGGCAGCAAAGGGTTCTCCTCTGCCGTATCCGGCATGAGGACCACCTGTGAGTGCCCAAACTTCCCCTGGTTCGAAGGGTAGAATAAATTGCGGCTGCATCAGGCTGCCGGGAATGTGGGGCTGGACGTTGTCCCAGGGATCTCCGAACAGGTCCTTGTAAGTCTGCGCGATTCCTTCCGGGGCGATAGCGCGTACGAAATCATTATATTCGTAAATGGTGTTGAAATAATTCTGCAGGCTGACTGTGGCGGCGTTCTGCCAGGGATCAAAGCGCTCCATACGCCCGTCGCGGAATTCAAGGGACATAAGTTTAGACAGACGGTAGTTGTAGTATCCGTTATTTAGAAGATTGGCAGCCCAGGTCAACTGTAGGTAAAGCCCTTTGTGCTCCCAATCCGGGTTACCTAAGGGGAAATCTTCGATTTCGGTCGACATGATGGGTTGGGAGAGCGCCTCAGACTGGAATTCAAGCAGTGCCAACAGCAGGAGCGGGCTGACACTGTAATTGCGCGCCACCAGATCAACGATCTCGGCACCGCTGCGGTTGGCTCTGCCGGCGAAGCTCTTGTAATTTTTAAGCCAACCTGGATTCTGGGCGACAAATTCCCTGGTATTAAAATTGACCTGGCTGGGACCATTTACAAAAAGGCTGTCGGGAATAATCTGGTAGGGCGAACCCCATAAGGGCAGGTAGTAGATCGGAATCTGCATCGGCATACCAGGGGGCATGGTTGTGGCAGATTGGGGGATGAAGGTATTAGCTTCCAGGATCCCTTCCACAGTAGTGTTGAAACGAACCGCCAGGAAGGGTAGCGTATCGCCTGGCTGGGCCGTGTAATCAACCAATTGACCGGGTGAATAGCGAGGTCTTTGGGGGAAAGTCGTGACCGAGGATTGGTCTGATGAGGATTCTTGAGCTAAAGAAACAGATTCCGGATTCTGGAGTTGGTCTTCACCGAATGCGCTTGCGCCAGATGATATAGACGCCACTTGAGGCTGGCATGCGCTTAGAGTTAGCGCGGTAGTAACAGCTATACTGAGCCAGGTAGAACGAGCGTAGGGATAAAAGATATTAATAATCAGATTGATCATCTTGCGCAGAGTCTGCTACGGCGGTTGCCGTTAATTCCGGTTTCATTTCTTCATCCGGACGCCAAATCAATGTCTCAAAAGAACCGTAGGGATGGGCGATGACAGTTTCACCATCTTTGGTGAAGGTGCCTTCATACGGTTTTGAACCAGCATGGGCGATCCAACCGCTGAGATTAAAAGGCAGCGGACCGTCGGCGGCGATCCATTCACCGTTAAACTTGCGGGCTATATGCAGGTGCGTGCCCGTAGCTGGACCACCTTCGCAGGAGGGATGTCCGATTGGATCACCTTGTTTCAGGTAAACACCCGTCTGTACCTTATCCTCATTGGCGATGTGCATGTACAAGACCGCCCAACCGGTTTGCTCCTTCCCGTCGCTCGGAAGCATTTGTCCATACGGGTCGCTATAGTTGAGATCCTGTATGACATAGCCGTTACCGCTGCGCACCACCGGTCCATCCGCGACTGCGACCGCCCAGGCTTTGGTGGGAACACAGCCGCTCCATTTTGTCGAAGGTGCTAAATCTAAAGCTGCCAGTGCATTCTCGGTTTGCCAGGCTTTATGCGGTCCACTGGTGTAGCTCCATACGTAGCCTGGTTCGAAGGGCAGTTCCATCTTGGGCTGTTCCAGACCGGCTGGGAATAGCGGTTCGACAGTACCCGCTCGCTCCCAGGCGCTCCCGAACATACGCTCATACAG
>CBFDCK010000105.1:0-11380 GCA_965603285.1 uncultured bacterium | reverse complement strand
CTAATTCGTGACCCTCGTCCATGGCCAACAGCCGAGCATGCTGCTTGACCAGCGTGACCAATTTGCCAGAATTATCCTGAGCTGGGCGCAAGGCGGCATGGAACAACGGTCCGTAGCGGCTCTCGGAACGGAACCACTGCCCAACTACTTGTTCATGCATTGTAATGGCTTGTATGGGACACTGGTAAACACACGCCGCACAGCCATCACAGGCAATGGGATCAACCTGATAGACGCCTTTTTTTTCATAAACTGCGTCGAAACGGCAAACAGCCGCGCACTCGCCGCAACCTTCACAGGTTTCCTGGTTGATAACGGCTATCTGTCCACCCCGGAAATCCTTTCTTTCCAGGATGCTCGGTTTTATTAAAAGCTCCAGGTTGGCTGCATCCACGTCAGCGTCAGCCAACACAACTGAGACTGGTCGTTTATCTTCGGCTGCCAGATGCGCAAGGGCTGCTGTCACACAGGTTTTCCCAGTGCCGCCTTTACCGCTCAGAATAACCAGTTGTTTCATTCCATTATTCATTCCGTTCCCCGAATTCCTTGCAGGGACACAATCTCAATTCCTGGAGATCGAGTTTGAAGTTTACTGCCCGTACCAGCCTCTACCAATATACGGATTTGGGCATACAGGTCCTGGAAGCTGGGCAGGTATTCCGGAAAAGCTTCGACCAAAATATCCCCTTGTGCAAGAGCTTCGGCGATACGGCGATCCAGAGGAATGCGCATCATGATCGGCAGACCCGCTTCACGGCAGTAATCATCTACCTGCCTATCGCCAATCCCGTCCCGGTTCACTATCACCCCTGCCGGCAGTTCAAGATCGCGCACTAACTGGGCAGCCAGCCGCAGGTCGTGTAAACCGAATGGTGTCGGCTCTGTAACCAGCACTACAAAGTCCGCACCCCGGATGGATTCGACCACGGGACATGAAGTTCCAGGCGGCACGTCCCGGATCACAATTTCACCGTCTTGAACTGGCTGCCAAGCTTTGAGCTGACGGATGACCGGCACGGCCATCGGTTCGCCCACGTTCAACACACCACGGGCAAAGTTGATGCCGCTCGCAGTGCGTCCACCTTCCAGCATGCCTAAAACATCGGGGACTTCCTTGATGGCGTCTTCTGGACAGTTGAGCGTACAACTTCCGCAACCATGACACAGCTCGGGGAAGACGAGCACCTTACCCGCCAGCACGACAATGGCATGATATTGGCAAACCTCGGCACAACGACCGCAAGCGGTGCAGCGCTCTTCGTCCACCTGTGGGATCAGCAATCCCACCTCTTCATGCTTCGAGAAGGTCGGCTCCAGGAAGAAATGGGCGTTAGGCGCTTCAACGTCACAATCGAGGAATGTCGTCGAGGCTGGGGATACTGCCAGAGCCAGGCTGGTAGCTATGGTAGTCTTACCAGTGCCGCCCTTGCCGCTGGCAACCGCAATGACCATGGAACTCCCGTTCAACGACGCCCTCGACCGCCGTGGTGTCTTGATTTGCCAGGCGCGGTTACCTTCTTAAGCTGTCCGGACGAAAATTCTTCCACAACGGATTCAACACGCCCCCCTGCCGCCGCGTACATTTTTATACCAGCAGCATCCAGCGCCTCAAAAGCGTTTGGACCGAAGTGCCCACTTATGACCGCCTGCGCTCCCTGGTTGGCGATGAACTGGGCAGCCTGGGTGCCAGCCCCACCTCTTGCATTGATCGCCGGATTTGGGGATGCTTCCCATGCATGAGTCTCGGTGTCAACAAAGATGAAGTAAGCGCAGCGACCATAGCGCGCATCGAGCTGTGCTTCGAGCTGCGGTCCATCGGCGCTGATCACCAGCTTCATAACTGATCTCCGTTCTTCAGCTCTGCTTCTTTCTGAGGCTCTTCTGAACTCGCCCACCAACCGCGGCCCCCTCGACCACGCCCTTGACCACGCCCTTGACCTTGTCCACCTGATCGGCGCCCCCAATTTAGGGCACCCATAAGCGAATCATCCCATGTGCGGTGAACGTTCTGACTGGCGCACTTCGGACAAACCATGTCCGCCCCGCGGCCGCCCTCTCCGAAGGGTACTTCAAATTTGTTCTGGCAATCGTTGCACTTGAATTTACGCATTACACACCTTCCTTTCTCTCCTGAGTTATAGATTGATTTTGGTTTTCGTAAGCACAAAGCAAGCGGTCAATTTCGTCGCGCGTACGGCGCAGATCAGCGACCCATTGCACCAGGTGTTCTTCGCCTTCCGGCAGGATTTTGTAAACGCGCCGCTGCGGACCCCGGCTCTCCTCACCCCAGTTGGAAACCACCCAGCCCGAATCCTCCATGTCCCGCAAGGCTCGATAGACCAAACTGGGATCCAAACGCTCGAGGTCAAAACCAAACTCGTCTAACCCATTGAGCAGGCTGTATCCGTGAGCCTCACCGCTCTTAAGCATAAACAAAATGCAGGGCTGTAAGAAGCTCATTACTCGTCGCCTGCGTCCAAGACCGCGTCCTGTTCCCCATCCACCTGGCATTTAAACGCTCCTTTGATAGTGCCGTGGTCAAAAAATATGTCTATAGTTTACAACACTATAGACATATTGTCAATAGACCACATGCCAGTAACAACGCTTACCATATTAGGGCGAATGAATTAACCGCTGCAAGAGTATAAAACCCGCCTACGCGGGTTAGAGGCTGTCTCAAATTTGGGTTGTGGCAGGGTTCTCACAGTCCCACTCCCATTTCAACGGGTTATCAAGAATATAATGGCGGATGTCATTTAATTCTTTTTCATTGCGGATGATACGCTCATAATAATAGAGCTGCCAGACCCGCCCCTACTAATCGTTTTTTATGATTTCCCCGTCGGCGATCATGATGGTGCGATTTGCTCGCCTGGCTAATTCGCCATCGTGAGTCACCATCAGAATTGTCTTCCCGTTATCGACTAAATCCTCGAATAACCTCATGATCGTTTCCGCAGAACGGGAATCGAGATTCCCCGTCGGTTCATCCGAAGCGATGATCGGTGGATCATTGGCAAGCGAACGGGCGATAGCGGCGCGCTGCTGCAGACCGCCAGAAAGTCTGCTCGGGAACTCTTGGGCATATTCGGCTATACCAACCTGGTCCAAGAGATGCATTGCGCGCTCCCGGCGTTCCTGGCGGGTATAAAGATTTGCGAACCCCATAGGCAACATCACATTTTCCAAAACCGTTAACGTGGGCAGGATTTGAAAAAACTGAAAGACGACTCCAACACTTTTACCCCGCCACTTGGCCATCTGCCCCTCGCTGAGGTCATGAATAGGAGTGTCGTTCACATAGATTTCACCATCTGTAGGGCTATCAATTCCGGTCAGCATGTTGATCAAGGTGGTTTTTCCACTTCCCGATTTACCAATAATGGATACAAACTCCCCTGGATCAATTTTCAAGTTGATGCCGTTCAAGGCAATAAAATCGCCTGCACCTGTGTGGTAAGCCTTGACCACACCACACAGCTCAATCAGGGATCCATTTGTGCATTTTAATTTGGCACCGGAATCACCATGTCGCCCGTTTTTACCCCGCTTCATAAATTCTCCCAATTATCCATCACTAAACAATCATTCGTAATCCAACACATCGCGTACTCGCAAACGAGTAGCGCTGCGTGCAGGGGCGAGGCTGGAAAACACACCTATCAGGAGGACAATACCCAGCCAAATAAAAAGACCCAAAAATGAATAGCGCAATCTCAAACCGGTCTCCAGAGTTGTGTTGATAACCGCGCCGGCTAATGCCCAGCTTGAAGGACCCGAGAGGATCCCTCCAAATATCCAGCTCAGCAAACCAACAACAACACCTTCAATAACCACAACCTGCCTCACCGATAAGTTGGATGCGCCAACTGCGCGCAGCACGCCGATCTCGCGGGTGCGCTCAAGCACGTTCATACCCATTGTACCCGTTAATCCGAGCCCACCAACGATCGCCAGCAGAACCGCCATGACGATCAAGACAATCAAAATAATATCAAAGGTATCGGTGATGTTGCCAAAAAATGCATGGCGGGTTGAAGTGGAACCGGGATTTAGCCTGGCGTTTGTAAACCTCTCTTCAAGCTGATCCGCAATCTCATCCTGGGTGGATGGACTGCTTATCATATGAGGGTCTGCGAGAACACGAATTTCGTCTACCTGGTTTTTTCTGCCAGATAACCTTTCGAAATCACCATAATCCATGTATATACGCGGTCCAGATAAATGCTTTGAGGCAATACCAACCACTTCAAAAGGACGTTGTTTATCGCCAACTTCCAGCACAATTTCGCCACCGACCCTGATGTCTGGTTCTTCGTCAAGTAAGTCTTCATTCACGACAATCTGATTTAGCCCCTCTCCCTGAAGCCAAACCCCTTCGTTCAGCAGCGGGTCGATCGTGGATGTTTCAAATGGCAAACCGACGATATCAAACTCGGCACTCTCAGTATCATCATCGTGTGCAATGACCCCAACAACGCTGCCCCACCCTTCAGCAACGGAAATACCCTCGATTCTTAAGGCTTCTCGTTCGACTGTATTCTTGCTCCTACCGCCGGGCAGTCGCAGTAAAGCGTCAAAAACAATGTAGCGTTCAACCTGACTGATCTGGACGTTCAATGATTCACGGGTACTGAAAACAGCGACGAACATCGCACCTGCCAGTGTCAATGTTATGAGCGTGAAAACCAGCCTGCCTTTCTTGCGGAAAGTGTTTCTCAAAGCGAGTATGACTTCCGGGGTGAGAATGCGGATCTTGCCAAATAGGCGTTCAACCAAACCATTCTCACTTTCAATGCCCAGACCGTACTGGTAAATGGCATCATAAACCGATATACGCGTCCCAGACAAAATTGGTACCAGGGCGACTCCTACCGGCATTAGAATACCGAGTCCAAGCTGGATCAGCAGAACAGAAAGCGGTAGATCAATCTGGTTGACGGTGAAGTTTAAGAACGAGGCCGCAAAATCGACCAACCACCAGGTACCCAGCAGTCCTATGGGGATCGCGATTATCACCGCTAATATGCCGAATACCAGCACATTGAATACATACATCCCGATTAGCTGCCTGCGCTGGGCACCGACGGATCGCAAGATGCCTATTTGTTTGATCTGTTGGGAGATTATTGCTGAGACCGTGTTGATTACCAACCCGGCGCTCAAAAACATCGCCAGTACGCTCATTATTTGCAAGATCAAGATAAATCCCTTAATCTGACTTTGAGCCCAGTGTTCACCGGGTTCAGACCCAAAACCAGGGATTTGAATCTTAGCAACCGAGAAACCGGCTGGTTTAATAATCCGATCGCGGGCTAAACCCCCAACTTCTATGATGTGCTCTTTATCATTTTTACCGTCTGAAACGATGATATCCAATCGGTTGAAATAGCGCGCTTCTCCCATCCACTCGAGCGTTTCCATCGAGACGTAACCGGTCGCTTCTCCTAGCAGGGCGAACGGCATCACGTACACGTTGTGAACGATTCCGGCAATGTTCAGGTTGTACCTGCGCTCGTCAGGCATCTCCACTGTGACTGCATCTCCTACGTGCAAACCCAATAAATCCGCCGACTGTCCTTCCAGCAGGATTTCGCGGATTGCGGGCTTTGCTGATCCGCTCACTGGTATATATTTGTCCATACGTATATCGTCGTAATCCTGGACGACATGCAGACCAACATCGTCCAACTGACCATCCGCGCCAGAGATAGCAGCCCCAACGACGCGCATCGCCTGTGCAGACTCGACCTCACGCATATCCCCAATCGCTTTTGCCAGTTGTTTATCAAATGGAGAGACATATATCTGCAGCAGGGCTGGATTTCCGGCCTCGTATTCACTGTAAAGGTCGCGCTGGATAATCCGGGCCGCGTTGTTGATCATCCCAACCGCGGCAACACCCACCGCGATCGAGATGATTACCAGCAATGAACGGGATTTATTACCCCATATATCCTTTAAAATCTTTGACCAGCGCGCTTGTAAAACCATTTTTTCTTTAGGCTTCGAGTGCGGATGCCATCTTGTGGTCTCCGTTTAGGATTTCGCCATCCGCTATTTTAATTACGCGGGTTGCAAGCGGACCGATGTCTTTATTGTGCGAAACGACTAGCAATGTCTTTCCCTGGTCGACAAAAGACGAAAAGAGTTCAAAAATCTCTCCAGCAGTACGAGAATCGAGGTTGCCAGTCGGCTCATCCGCAACAATAATGCCGGGGTCGTTAGCCATGGCGCGGGCGATCGCGACGCGCTGCTGCTGACCGCCCGAGATCTTGGAGGGTGTTTTATAAGCGTGTTCAACGATGCCAACTTGATCAAGCAAATGCAGGGCGCGCGCTTTGCGTTCTTTAGGTGGGTATGTACTGCAGAAATCCATCGTGATGGTGATGTTCTCGATCAAATTCAGCGTTGGTAGGAGCTGGAAGAATTGGAACACCACGCCCAGATTGAGTCCCCGCCAACGGGCTTTTTGATCTTCACTCTGGTCGTGAACTGGGAAACCGTCGACAATAATCTCACCCGATGTTGGAAAATCGATACCGGTTATCATATTGACCAGTGTAGATTTTCCGGCTCCCGATTTTCCGATAACGGCAACGAATTCACCTTGCTCGATATTCAAGTCGATGCCTTTCAAAGCCGGGAAATCCCCCGACGTGGTTTTGTACAATTTGTACAAGTTGTGCAATTCGATCATGCGACCGTTATCTTGAGCCTTGTGTTTTCCACTTGAAGGCACAGTGCGAGTCTTATGTTTTTCACTCCGAGATTCTAATGTTTCTGACATACATTTACCCAACACTTACCCAAGCCGGAAACGACTCTTGAGGTTTCCGAATAAAAATTGATTTATTAATAATATCAATTGCACTGCTGGAATAAGAATTATCAGTTCTAACGAACCAAATATTAACATAGGATTCGTAAGCAAGTCATAGTAAAATAATTAGCAAATAATTAGCATGTTGTTTATGCGACAAAAGAGGTAATAATGTCGAAAACCGATTCGAAGCTTGATCCACGCGTACTTCGCACGCGCCAACTGCTACGATCGGCGTTGATCTCCTTAATTCCTGAGAAAGGGTTTTCCGCCATCACTGTGCAGGATATCACTGACCGTGCCACGCTAAACCGCGCTACTTTCTACCTTCATTATCGCGATAAGGTGGATTTGCTCGCAGACGTATTCGAAGAATTGATGGCAAACGCCGTACCTCTACCGCCAGAGGGTGATATTTCCGAAACCCAAATTGGGCATGAGACGATAGCTTTTGTGTTCGATCACCTCGCTGAACATGCCGATTTTTTCCGAGTCATGTTAGGAGAAGAGAATGTCCCCGAATTCACATCTCGCATCCGGGATTATATACAGCTTATCGGTCTGCAATGGATAACTGCATTAAAACCACTGGAAGATAAAATCCTGGTGCCTCCCGAATTGGCAATCCAATTTCTGGGATCTGCATATCTGGGCGTCATTGTATGGTGGCTGCAGAACGACATGCCGTACTCATCGGATTTTATGGCGACTCAGTTGATGGTGTTGACCGTACTTGGGCTGAATCGTTCTATGGGGTTAGAAATACCGCTTGAATACCAGCATCTTTGATACAATACAGACCATTTAAATAAATTCCAGAGATGACGGAAGGGAAACAATGACAACCCTGTTGATGATAACCTTACACGACCTGACACACATGCCCGAGTTGCTGGAGGCATGGAAACGGATTGGCGTCCCAGGTACCACCATATTAAACAGCATGGGCGGATTTCAAGCCTCCGAATTGGTGCGCAGCAAGGGTCTGGGAGGATTCTTGAAGATGTTCGAGGGAGTCCGCTCCGGACAGCGCACCTTGTTCAGCTTGATTGATGACCCGGAACTACTCGAATTGGCGATCTCTGAGGCGGATCGGATCGTGAAAGGATTTGACCGCCCACAAAGCGGGATTCTATTCACGCTGCCGATCGGGCAGGTGCTAGGTCTTAAAAAATGGGGACAGGAAAGTGAGACAGAAGACAGTGAGATGCCACCGGAAGAAGATCGCGCCAAATCAAATTTACTGGGTTGGCTGCAGGATGATATAGAAGCTAGATACGGTGAGGGAGCTCTCAAGGATTGGTCCACCCAGCGCAGCAAGCCGGTATCAGAAATTATGCGCCAGCCAGTTCAAAAACCGGTCGTCGTACAGATGGATAACACTCTCCAAACAGTCTTGCAGGGATTTTTAGGCAACCCCGACGCTTGTTTTGCTTGCGTGGTTAACATTGAAGAACGCTTAATGGGCATCATCGAAAACCAGCAGCTTGCAAATGTGATGTTCATGCCGGTCATGCCTGAAGAGTACATTAACGATCCACAGGGCTACGAAATGGTATTACAACGAGCCGATACAGAGCAGAAGCCTGTTGCAGCGGATATCATGGTTGATCCAGTTTTCGTTCAACCCGATGATACTGTGGAGAAGACCTATCACCTGCTGAAGGAACACCACCTGGCAGGGTTACCGGTGGTGGATAAGAATTACCGCGTTGAAGGGTATGTCACGCTGCTGGAGTTGATGGCTGCTTGTTTTGTCAAAGAAGAGGAATAGTGCGCAGCACCTTTAGTCTTCTAATCGGTCAATCCTTACCAAATCACCATCACTGACCAATTTAAACAGCTTTGCATCCCCTTGTACCCGTCCAATCACGTTCACAGGGCTGTAGGCGCGCGGGCGTTCATCTGTGCTGACGGGTGTGGGACCGAAGAAAATACAAAACGCCCATCCAACCGGCCAGTAACCCAATTCACCCACTTCCACTTCGGCGCGAGCATCCGATTCTTGATCCATAGCGACTGGTACCTCGAAGTAAATTTCGTCTCCCCAGGCATTTGCGCGCCCTTCCAAGGGGAGTTTATTCCAAATCTCATAAGCGGTAGGACTTTCATTTAATTCCGCTTGTAGAGTAAATTCTCCAGACGAAATTTCGATTACGGACATTCAACCACCTCTCTGTAAGTCTTTATCGCTCTAATTCAAGAAAATACCATTAACGAGATACCATATTACATTTTTCAAAGTTAAACTGGCTATACCAGAGGGAAACCGTTTACTCCTTTGCTTCGAATGCTTTTATCTGCTCCAAAGCAGCCAGGGCTTCACACCCGTACATGATAGAAGGACCGCCGCCCATCATGATCGCAACGCCAATCGTCTCGACTATTTCTTCGTAGGTAGCCTCGGCACTCAGCGATTGTTGGACGTGATAAGCGATGCAGCCATCACAGCGGACCGTAATCGCTATGCCCAGAGCCATAAGCTCTTTCACCTTGAGGCTAAGAGCGCCGTCTTCTGTAACTACCCTGTGCAGACGGTTGTAAGTACCCATCGTTTGTGGGATTGCTTGCCCTAGCTCTTCCATCAACTGCATCGTCTTTTTATAGTAGTCCTTATTCTGTTTCGACATAACTCGTGCCTCCGTTTTATATTGATTTTTTATCGATATATTATATCCGCAGATTACACAGATCTCACAATAATGATTTTTCTGTGTATTCTGCGCAATCTGCGGACTGTTTACTTCCATTTGGTATTCACAAAGCGTTTGTATTGAAGCGATTCCGCACCGAAATTGATTAAGAGCCCAACTCCTAAAACAGATGCCTTGAGATAATTAAGAATTTGCGCTTCTTGAAGAGTACTTAGTTCGCGTAATGCCTTTATCTCAACAATAACCTTATCAAAGCAAATAAAATCAGCCCTATATGAAGTGGCAAGTTGCTGACCTTTATATATGACCGGTAATTCAACCTCATGGATAAATTGAATGTTTCGGCTGGTCATTTCAATTGCTAACGCCTCGTGATACACGGCCTCTAAAAAGCCAGAACCCAATTCTCGATGAACCTCCATCGCAGCACCAATTATGGCGTAGGTTCGTTGATCTCGTTGTGTCATCCCTCACCTTCTTTTTTTTCCACAGATTACATAGATTTCGCAGATATATATATTTCTCTGGGTAATCTGTATGCAGATCATTCTATTTTAACTTAATCAAAATAATTCTTTCTTATCCACTCAGCTCTAAATAAATTTGGTTATTCATAGATCACATTATTCGCGCAGATCCTGATTTTTCTGTGTAATCTGCGAAATCTGCGGATTAATGAAGTGCGGGACGGGAACGAGCATTTGCCACAAGACCCACTACAAGCGCGTCTGACCGTCGATACCCGAGCGTCGATAGGCGCGGGTCGGGTGCGAGCCGTGGTTAAGCGCTTCTACTCTCAAACCGTTTCATCCCTCCACCACATCCTTGTTCATTCGTGCTAAAACTGCATTCCACTCAGGAGTGTTATGCAAGATACTGAACTCCTCTTGTTGTTTCGTCCATTCAACGTTTGTCCATCCATGGTCTAGAGCAGCTAGCAGGTACTTGAGTGCCTTCTCCCTATTCCCCAACAGGGCCCAGGCTGAGGCCACAAGGTGGTAGTAGTAGTCTGGATTCTCATCTCGAAGCGCAAATACCTGCTCATAGTATTGCACGGTTTTGGCATACCCTCCACGTCGGTAGTAGTACCACCCCAGTTCAGCCAGATGGTCTACCGGGTCATACATGTAGTAGTAGTATGCATACTCGCGGTTTCGCTCAAAACCCACCTTCTCTGCTGTCTTACACGAGCCGACATTGCCGGCATTACAATGCCATCCAACAGCGCTGAACCCATAGCTCAGGCAATGCTTAACAGTCGCAGCGACAGCTACAGCTGCCAACCCTCTCCGCCGATGAGCCGGATGAGTTATGACACCCACGTCTATTCGATCACCGGCTATGCAGTCAGGCGTACACCAGGCTACAACTTCAAGCTCACGCAAGACGACGAAGCTGACTCCTTTGGATAGAAAGTTCTCCTCTGTCCACCACATTTCCTTAAAGTCCATCCATTCGCGCACCGCATCGGGAAAGACAATCTCAGCATCACTCAACAAGGTTCGATCAACGCGGCGGACCGTGTACTCTTCTGGTATGTTGTTGCGCCAGTCGAACTTGAGTGCGCGACACAAATACTGATAGCGTTCAATCTTCTCCACTTCGTGCGTAGGGATCAACTTGGGCAACTTGGCTTCCCACGTCCCAGGGTGAACTGCCAGGGACATTGACCAATCGCCGTTCACAAAGACCTCGCCCGTGAAGATCTTATCTTTTAACAAACGGCGGAGTGCTCCATCTGTTTCAAGGTTGCTATCATCCCCCGCCAAGAGATACCCTTCGATGGTGAGCGCAAGAGCCGTGCGTGGCTGGTACACATCATCAACAAATACCCGACCTGGATTATTGCCCTCAATAGCAGCTTGAATGGAGAGACTGTAGTCAAACCCTTGGAACAGGG
>CBFDCK010000104.1:0-11660 GCA_965603285.1 uncultured bacterium | reverse complement strand
TGGCTGCTCGATCTCGAGGGTGGTTTTATCCCCGGCTGTACCAGACCCAATTCAGCCAGAAAAGCAAGAAAGTTTAGCGTAAGTACATTTTCTCACTGATTACTTCAAGTAAATCCTTGCCATAATAGCTTTATTATCATAAAATTATGTGTGCGACTCCTGCCTTGTTAGATCAACTTGACAATCAAATAGCGACAAGATCACCCTAATATGGGTTTGATGCCTGCGGTCTTTCACCAATATTAATTGGGAAGTTAAATCATGAATCGCATTGCACATATTCTTTTAGTATTGGGTAGCGCCTTACTGATGGTCGTCCTGCTGTTCCTGGTGGTCGGCACACAAACACCAGCTCACTCTGCTGGCAGCACAATCAAAGTCCCGGGCGACTACGCCACCATCCAGACTGCCATCGATGCGGCCGTACCTGGTGACACGATCCTGGTTACCCAGGACACTTACCATGAGAACCTCTCCATCACTGAAGGTATCACCCTGTCTGGTGGCTGGGATGAAACCTTTACAACGCGAACCCCAGGTCAAAGCTTTATCGACGGTCAGGGGCTCGGCCGGGTCATCAGCGTCACCTGCGCCACCAGTGACACCGTGGTTACGGTGGACGGTTTTAGGATCATGAACGGGGACGCCACAGGATTGGGTGCACCTGCGATCCCGGAATCCGCGGTCGCATCAGCCCTTCCTGGGATATCAGGAACTCCCTCCACGACACAGGTTGTCGATCCCCGCTCCCCATCCGAGAGGGCGGCTGAGCTGCGTGACCGCCTAGGCGGTTTGGCAGAACGGGGTCTGTACCCTGGAGGTTCATCGGCTTACCAGGCAATACTGACCCGGCTGGAACGGCTCACCACCAAGGCGGAAGAAGCCCGGGTAGCGGCCGATTCGAGCCATGCTGCTGATATGCCCGCAGGTGACCCCGACTCCGGCGGCGGCATCTACTCCTGGAACGCCAGCCTGCACCTGCTGAACACCACGGTCGAGTTCAACGTAGCAAGCAGGGACAACGACGGGTATGGCGGGGGCATTTATATGGGCCAGGCCGCGCTGTCCGGCACGCTCATCACCAATAATGTCGTGCAGTACAACACCGCCAGCAGCAGCGCTAACGGCGGCGGTGGCGGTTTATACCTACTCCAGGCTCCGGGCGCGGTTATCGAGGATAACCAGTTCCTTGAAAATGTGGCCTCCAATGCGGGGCTTGTGGGTGTGGGAGGCGGTTTTTATATAGATGACAGCCAGGATGTGCTGGTACACAACAACCAGGTAGAACGCAACACTGCTCACGCCAGTTGGGACTGTCCCGCGATGGGCGGGGGGGGCATCGGTGGCGGCGCCCAATTTCGCTTGAGCGACGATGTCATATTGACCAACAACGTGTTCCGCAACAACCTGGCTGCCTTACACTGCGGGAGCCACGGCGGTGGTCTGTACATGTACCGTGCTGAGAACCCTCGGGTGGCTGACAACCAGGTGATCGACAACTGGGGGGTCCTGTTCCAGGTGTATACGGACGACTTTGGCGGCGGGATGGGGCTTGACACTATCGGCAACCCCATCGTGAGCGGCAATGTGGTGCGCGGCAATACAACCAGCATGTCTTCACAGCCAAGCGGGATACAAGTCTCCTACGGCGGCGGGATCTTTGGCTACGCGCTGTCTGACAGCCAGATAACCTCCAACACCATCAGCGCCAATCTGGCCTCTGTTGAAATGACAGGCTTTGGTGGGGGTATGTACCTGGTGGCCACCGATGGAGCGGTGCTGACGGACAATACTTTTAGCGACAACACGGCCAGCCTCTCAGGCGAGGGATCAGGTGGAGGATTGGACTTGCGCAACACCGTGAGCACCCAAGTACGCCACAATCGTTTTCAGAACAACCGGGGGAGTGCTGAGGCTTCTGGCTATGGTGGAGCTCTGGACGTTGAAAGCTATGGACCACACAGCTTTGACACCAGCGTGGATACCAACCTCTTCCTGGACAACCAGGCTAGCGCCAACCCGGCTGCTAATTCCTCCGGTGGAGCATGCCAAGTTGTGACGCATGGCTTTGCCTTCACCAACAACGTGGTGGCTGGCAATACGGCTGACGAGGGCGGCGGACTGAGTCTGGATCTATTGGGGCAAACAGAAACGGATGTGGTGACCAATAACACCTTTTTCAGTAATGGCGATACCGGCGTTCTGGTTGGACCCGGTTCGACTCCCAATCTTACCCTCACTAACAACATCGTGGTCAGCCATACCGTGGGCATCAGCGTGACTGAAGGGGTCAGCGCTACGGTGCGTTACACTCTGTGGGACGCCAACAGCACCGACATAGCTGGCGGCGGCGTCATCAGCCACACCCATCCGGTAACCGGCGCCCCAGCCTTTGCGGACTCAGCCGGGCACGATTACCATCTAATTGGGTCTTCGGCGGCGATTGATAGCGGTGATATTGCCGGCGTACCCCCCGCCCCACCGCAGGACCTTGACGGCGTCACCCGACCCCAGAACCTGCGGGTGGACCTGGGAGCTTATGAGTGGCGCGGCTCTCGTCTCTTCTTCCCGCTCATGAACAAGAATTGGCGCGCTCAAATCGGCTGGGTGGTTGGAGCAAGCATGGGCGACGGCTATGGTGTGATCCTGCGTACCACTGATGGCGGCAGTACCTGGATACGACAAGGGGTCCCTGGTGAGATTCCCGATATGGATACGGAATGCGTTGCGGCGATTGATGCTCAAAACGCCTGGGTGGTCGGTGGCGAATTAGACGATGGCATCATCCTGCGTACCAGGGATGGCGGACATACCTGGCAGCAGCAGGAGATTCCAGAGGACGCGCAAGGAAATGAGTTGAGCGGAATATTCGCGCTGGACGGGGATACAGCCTGGGCTGTGGGTGCAGAGGGCGTAATCCTGCATACTACGGACGGCGGTTTGATCTGGACCCAGCAGGGACAGGGGGATTTCCCCGAAGTTCAACTGGATAGTGTGTATGCCAGCGACACCGATAATGCCTGGGCAATTGGGAACATTAACAACGGCGATACTATTGGGACGGTCCTGCGAACAACCGACGGGGGAACCACCTGGAATCAAGTTCCTTACACATTAGCAAGAACACCATGTCAAACAGGTTTGATTGATATCCACGGCGTTGATGCCAACACAGTCTGGGTAGTAGGACCTTGCCAGGTCTCTTTAACGACCGATGGTGGCGAGACCTGGATTGACCAGTGGAAGCCTGACATGGCGGCTGAACACATCAACGGCGTATTTGCGCTTGAACGGTGCTATATCTGGTTGGCACGCGATGCTGGGGGCATCTTCCTTTCCACTGACGGCGGCGAAAACTTTATTAAGCAAGATGCGGGAGTCGATGATGAGATTATGCGGATCAGCTCGATTGACCGGCAGACCGCCTGGGCAGTAACTGTGCAATTCGCTCCACCATTTGAAGGTAATGTCCTGCACACAGCAGACGGCGGTCAGACCTGGATCACCCAAACAACCCCTGTGAAGACAATGTGGATGTGGGTATCCTTTGTAAGATAAATGATCGATTGGATGACTGATTAAAAGTCACCCATCTAAGACAACATAATCTAAGGAGATAAAACCATGTTAAAGGTATTTAGAATCGTCGTGATATTTGGTATGCTGCTAACAGCGCTAAGCGCCTGTGATTCAACTAAAGAGGTCAAGCTGGACGCGGGCGACGACGGCAGCCAGGTCGAGCTTAATGCTGGGCAGACGCTGGTCGTCAGCCTGGAGGGCAACCCGACCACCGGCTACACGTGGGAGGCAGCGGAACTTGATGAGCAGGTCTTGCGGCAGGGAGGGGAAGCGGAATTCAAGCCGGAGTCCGACGCCATCGGGGCTGGAGGTGTACAAACCCTACGCTTTGAGACCGTGAACAGCGGTCAGACGACCCTCAATTTGGTTTACCACCGCTCCTGGGAGGAAGACGTGGAACCTGCGGAGACCTTCTCCGTCCAGGTGATCGTGCGCTGATATCCTTGCTGGGCTGGAGGCAAGTAGCGAATTAGAAATGGCAGGTTAGGAGTCGGGCACATAAGTTGCGAATTAGAAATAGCAGGTTCGGAATTCGGCACAGGTGAAAAATCGGTGATGAGAATGGGTATTAAGAATACAGGAGTTGCCACGTCGCTACGCTACTAATGACACTAAGAGGGAGGGCTGGAGGTAAGGGGAGGGTGATCGAATAAACAACATAATTATGCGGAGGTTGAAGAAGAGGCAATGTCTGAATTACCAGAAACAGTGGAAACGGCAGAGGACTTTATCACGGACGCGATGGATTTGCAGGAAGCCGGAGATGGACATCCCCGCTGGCATAAACATGTCGCCCTGACCACCCTGGTCATGGCGCTATTAACGGCAATAGGGGCTTTGCTGGCAGGTGTGAGCGCCAATCAGTCCTTGATCGATAGAACCCAGGAGATCATCGAAGTGAACTCCCTGGAGGGCAATCGCATTAATGTGCAGATTCTTAAATCTAAGCACGAAATTCTTACCGCCCTTGGGGAGACGCCCGACCAAGCCGAGGTCGAGACAATCACTGCATTTGAAAAAGAAACGCAGGAGCTTGATGCTGAGACTGTCAGCGATGAATTGCTGGTAAAAACCGCCACCAAGGACCATTTAATCTTTGCGATAGCGGTAGCCCTGCTTTCGCTGGGCACTGCCTTGTGCGGTATGTCCATTATTGTTAATCAGAAGTATCTATGGGGTGCGGGTCTCCTGGTCGGGGCGATTGGCACCGTCGGTGTGGGTCTGGGTGTTATCAGGATGCTGTTTTAGCATGATGAGACTGAGTTGGAAAGTAGCAAATTAGAAATAGCAGGTTAGGAATCAGGCGCATAAATTGCACAATTAGAAATGGCAGGTTAGAAATCATGTATAAACGAAAATCAGTGATGATAATGTCTATTATCGGTACTGGGATTGCCGGTAAGCAAAGAACGCATGCTTCGGCATCCAAAGTACGGATGCTTAGCGCTCCTCGCAAAGACATCGAATATTAAGACCAAGGAGGAATCAACGTTTCAGACGCCGGCATCGGCATGGAATATGAAATTAATTATTGTAAAGGAGACCACTCATGAACATCAAGAAAATATTTAGCAGTCCTGCTGCCGCTCAGAGGCGTTTCGATGCTGGACAGCCCAGGTGGAGATTTCTAGGACCCACAGGCTGACCAGGCTTGCTTTCAGGCGATCAGGGCAAATTTAAAGCCTGAAATACCGGTTATTGAGATGGAGAACAATATCAACGATAAGGAGTTCGCCCACAAAGCAGCAAAGACTCTATTGGAGATGTTAAGGGGATAGGAATCATGAATCAGTCAATCAGGGATTAAAGATATGGTATTGGGGATAATATAGTTACTTCATAACGAATACTAATAGGAGCTAAACACTATGGCAATAGCGCGTAAAGAAATACTCAGGCGCCTGAAGGCACTAACCGCATCCGGTAAACCGATCGTCGGATGTGGAGCAGGAAACGGCATCTCCGCCAAGTTCGCTGAGATGGGTGGCGCTGACCTTATCATTATCTACAACTCGGGCAGATACCGCATGGCAGGCCGCGGTTCGCTGGCGGGTATGATGCCTTACGGCGACGCCAACGGGATTGTGGTGGAGATGGCTGCCGAAGTGCTGCCAGTCGTCAAGGACACCCCAGTGCTGGCAGGTGTGTGTGGTACAGACCCGTTTCGCTTAATGCCGGTCTTCTTGAAGCAGTTGAAAGAAATGGGCTTCTCCGGTATACAGAACTTCCCCACTGTTGGGCTGATCGACGGTACGTTCCGCCATAATCTGGAAGTCACCGGTATGGGTTACGACAAAGAGGTGCAAGCCATCCGGCTTGCCCGCGAACTAGATATGTTCACCTCACCTTACGTGTTCAACGAGGATGAAGCCATAGCGATGGCAAAAGCCGGTGCTGACCAGTTAGTGGCTCACGTTGGTCTAACAACTGCGGGCAGCATTGGCGCAGGAGTAGCTTTTACACTGGACGAAGCGATTGACATCGTGATGAGGATCGCTGATGCGGGGCGTATGGTGCGGGAAGATATCCTGGTGATCTGCCACGGCGGACCGTTCGACGAGCCAGAAAACGTCGCGTCTTCCCTGGCGCGCATGCCGGGTATTGGCGGTTTCTTTGGCGCTTCCAGCATTGAAAGCCTGCCAACCGAGCGCGCAATCCGCAGCCAGGTGGAGGCATTCAAAGCACTTGACCTTGGTTAGCCGGGTTCAGGGGCACTGAATCACGCCCTGGTTCCACAAACAGCCTCCACAAGATGGGAAGGTATTGCCGTAGCAATCCTCCTCGTTCGCCTGAGAAAGCTCACACCCCCCACAAGGCGTACAGGGGGCAAAAGCGAAGCTCTGCACGCGCTCGCGATATGTGACATAACCCTCGTCAAACCACAGTTCAGCCAGGCTGTGTTCGTTCACATTCCCGATGATATCACGCCGGGAAACACGCACCTTGCCATGCAGATAGCTGATATGATCGTGCAGTAAGGGCAGGCAGGGACTCAGACCGCCATCCCAACCAATCGTTAGCGATCCCTCCTCAATGAATGTACATATATCATTCGAGCCTCCCAGATTATTGCCGGCATACTCGACATTACAACCGCTGTTAAGCGCTTTAAAAAAGGCATCGCGTGTGGTTTCGTTGAGGTCCATTTTGGATAGCCGCAGGGAAGGAAGCCAGGGCGAAGGCAGGTAAGTTATATCCCGCAGGGTGTGCTTATAAAGCATTTCTGACTGCATCTCTTCGGTATAAGGGAGCACGTTGGTCACCATGAAGCGCTTGGTTCCGAAGCGCTTTCCTAAGGTGATGACCTCTGGCAGATCGTCGATATTGCGCTTCATGGCCACAAAAACGACTCCGATCTCGGGTCTTGGATGGTGGCCTCCCCGGCGGATCTTGCGAAAACGGTACATGTTATCCAGCACATTCGGCAGCTCGGCTCCCAGGCGGACATCTGCGTAGCTTTCCGGTGTGGCTCCGTCGATGGAGACCCAGAGCACGTCCAGACCGGATTCGACCAGCTCTTTCGAGCGCTGCTCCGTTAAAAGTGTCCCGTTGGTGATCATTTCAACAAAAGCGCCCTGCTCTTTTGCCCTTGATATCCACTCAATGGTGAGCGGGTGGAACAATGGTTCACCCAGACCGCCAAAGAAAATCGACGGCTGTGGGGAGAATTCGCTGATTCCCACAAGTATGCTTTCAAAGGTCTCGGGGGTCATACGTCCCAGAGGTTCGTCCCAACTGTGACGAATGCACGTGCGGCAGTTCAGGTTGCAGTGGTTGGTCGGTTCGATATATACCTTAGCCAGATGGGTCACCGGGCGATGCAGGCGGAAATCGTTGGGTCCCATTTCCAGCCGCAATCGAGCGCCGGGACCAAGTCCATAGCGCCCTATAATTTCATCTGGCAGCACCAATCTGCCGTCTTCATCGACTTGTGCCCATTCGGTCTGGTTAGAACTCATTTGATTACCTCAATGTAATGAAAGATTAAGATTGGGGTATTCTACCTCCAATCTAACGTAACGCCGGGATATTTTCTTAAAAAGAGGTTTGGCTACCTGACAATTTTAGTGAATGTCATTAGAGAGAAGCTAAGCATCTGTTTTTTGGATGCCGAAGCATCCGTTCTTTAGATGCCGGCCTCAGCAATCTACCTGATTTTAGGCTTTTTACCACTCAACGGGAGATTGCCACAGCAGCAAAAGATGCTGCCTCGCAAAGACATTGTATTGACAAGCGCCCTCGCAGCGACAACCTCAGAAATAGTGTCAGGTAGCTAAATCAGATTGAATAATATGTTTATCAATCCTCGTCGGGGATACTCCTTTGTGCTTCAATGAATATTGGAATTAAAAAACCGCGGGGATAGACACCTTTTTTAGAAGATGAAGATACTCTGGCAAGAACCGTAATTCAGGTCTGCTCTTACAGCAAGAGCGCTTCTCAGTTCTTTGTATTATATTCCTATGCTAAATCTAAGCCTGTTCAATGGTCACATTCTGGTATTGGCGTAAATTATACGAACCCGTGAGTCCCAAGACACGGGAAACATATTCTTGCGGCACATCTACCAGGGTATGCTGGTCGCGGATCAAGATTTTACCAATCACATAACCAGGAATATCGGCATGTGAGGCAATCGTCCCGACAACTTCGCTGGGACTGACGCCATGCTTGCTGCCGCGCCCCAGGCTCAGACGCACCATCCCTTCTTCATGCGAAACATGCGATTTGCCATTGCTGCGGCGGTGATTTTGTTTGCGGTGATTATAGCCTTTACCTTTACGCTGGGCAGGTTTTCTTATCTCATATCTACTTTTGGAACGTTCCAGGCGCACTTCGCCAATCTTCTCGATCGGGCGCTGTTTTTCTTCAACCCGCACCATCTTGAGAGCGGCAGCTGCCACTTTGATTGGATCATGCCCAGCCGCCACCAACTCACCTACAATCTCCTGCTCGCGTTTGCAGCGGTCACGCTCTAACCAGACTGCCATCTTTTCAATCAAATTATTCTCACGGCGTTCATAAATATCTTTTTCTGTCGGAATTTCGGCTGGTGAAATTTGCTGCTTGGTATAGCTCTCTATTCGGATCAGGCGGCGTTTTTCACCTGGAGTAACGAGGGAAATCGCGATCCCATCTTTACCGGCGCGCGCCGTGCGCCCAATGCGGTGAACATAAGCTTCAGGGTCGCTAGGAAGATCGAAATTGAAAACATGCGAAATATCATCAATATCCAGGCCGCGTGCGGCCACATCAGTAGCCACTAAAACCTTGATCTGTCCCGCGCGGAAACGATTCAGCACGCGGATGCGGGCATCTTGGGCTAAATCGCCATTCAACGCTTCCGCAGGGTAACCACGCTGGATCAATTCATTAGCCAAGCGCCCAGAGCTAACACGTGTACGGGTAAAGATCAATGTTGCGCCAACCTCTTCAATTTCGAAGAGACGAGTCAGGGCAGCCAGCTTGTCTTTTTCATTAACCAGATAATAACGCTGCTCGATCGTCGCAACGGTTAACTGCTTAGGGTTGACCGTGATAGTATGAGGCGCAATCATATAGCTGTCTGCCAAGCGGCGGATCGGCTTGGGAATTGTGGCAGAGAACAAAGTGGTCTGGCGTTTGGCAGGGGTTTGGCGCAGAATATTTTCAATATCCTCGATAAAGCCCATACTGAGCATTTCGTCAGCTTCATCCAAGATCACGGTGCGAACACCGCTGAGGTCAAGGATATCCTGGCGCATCAGGTCTTGCAGGCGACCAGGCGTCCCAACGATCACATCAACGCCGTTCTTGATCCGGCGTTTGGAGGTTCCGTAGTGCTGCCCGCCGTAAACCGCCATGACTTCAACGTCAACATGACGACCGTATTGGATAATCGCATCCGCTACTTGAATTGCCAATTCGCGGGTGGGGGTCAAAACCAGGGTTTGCACACTGCCCAGACTGCTGTTATTGATCATATTTTGTAAGACCGGAAACGCAAAAGCAGCCGTTTTCCCAGAGCCGGTTTGGGATTGAGCAATGATATCCTTTCCAGCCAGCATCAGCGGGATCACTTGGAACTGGACATCTGTAGGCGTAGTGTAGCCGAGATCGGCTACCGCCTGCACCAACTTGGGGTGCAGGTTAAGGTGTGAAAATTCGTTCGTCATCAAAATCTCCTGTTGCGTTTTGATAACTCCTGAAGCGTCACAACCCTTGTGAATTGATCGCAGTCTTCGCAGAATGCGTCTTGGGTTCTACCAGCCGACTTCCCCTACCCCCTGCGGCAAGAAAAATGCTCGTCCAGATATTGACGAGCAACCATTTGGAATATTCAAAACATGTTTTATCAAATTTTTATTGGTTATATCCTAACCAACCGCCGGAGTATAACACAATTTAACAATCTCTGCTATGATCTGAGATACATCGATGCATTGTTCATGCTCAACAACAACATTCCGGTGATTGTTGTCAAAAGATGGTTAGGGGACGCCCCGTCAAGTATCATATTGGATGTCCCAAAAGCATGGCAGTCGCCTACAAACCCTGTAGGCTCTACAAACTTCGTAGGGCCGGTTTCCATACCTGCCGATGGAATGGCGGAATTTCTTATTTCGGGCGCACGGTGATCGTACCGCTCCTCTCATTCCCATTCGGATCAAAATCATTGACAGCACCCTCAGGATCTGCCTGGACAATCCAGGTGAATGTACCCGCATTGGGATAACCAGGATATTCACAGGTTACGGTCCTTCTATTATCTGGAGCTGTTTGGTGGTCATAAATATCCCAACTGCAGCCAATAAAGGAGAGTCCTTCAGGATACCAAAGGACAGTATAAGGGACGGCAATGTCAGGACCAGCATTATGGATGGTTACACTAACGGAAAACGGGGTACCTTGGTTAATCGCCGAGGGAAGATCGGGATCCACGATTGACAGATCAGACCTGGGCTGACCCTGGTCAACTGGCACCACCTGGGGGGGATCTTCAGCCTCATCGGAGGGTACTTCTTGGGGAGGGGCAAGTTCCCCCGCCTCAGGCGCCTCTTGAGCTGGCGCGAGCACACCCTCCTTGATGGGTTCAATATTCTCGACGGGCATCACACTGGAAATTTCTTCAAGCTCATCTTCAACTACCTGGGGATCAGCGATTGGGGGAGGAGCGACGGCTGGGGCTGCTACGAGCGGGTTTGAGAGCTGGCTTACCAGCACGTTGTCCACCGAAGCCTGCGATCCAGCTAATGTACTCACAGAGATGGTGCCCTTGGAAAGTGGCTGCGGATCGATTGTATCGATCCACAATTGGTCATCCACCCGAACCTGGAGACGCCCGTCTTTACCTTTGACCCCAATGCGGTGCCATTGACCAACCGGAACAGGACCGGTGTGAGCCAGAACTGTGTAGTTATGAGGCGGTTGTTCCTTAACAAGAAACAAGCCGTCCTCACGAAGGTGAAGCAAATAGCGACCTGCATTAGTATAATCGAAGCTCAATATTAGACTGCCATCATTCAGCACGACATCGGATTCGAAAGCATAATCACTCCAATTGTAACCAGCCGGTACCCATGCGCCGCCTCTTCCTACGGCAGCGAAATTATAGATGTCCCCAGCCTGCTGGACATACCAGGAAGAAGTAATCTGCCAGTTATCCGGCTGCCCGTCCTGAAAGTCGTCCTGGAATAATATCCCGCTGCTTGCTGCTTGTGAAGATGCATCTTGTTCGATTGGGGCAGCGGCGCCCTCAGGAGGGACCTGGGCTTGTGGTTCTTCCGGTGATTGTGCCCCAGGCGCCTGGGTCGCCTGTCCACCAATACTGCATGCGATCATGGCAACAGCGATCAGGATGACGATTGCCAGGATTTTGGATGATCGTAAATCTCGTTTCTTTGACATGATATTGTTTCTTCCCGTCTTGCTCTGAATTAATTTATGTGAATGTTTTTGAGGCGATTTTAATGTGGTCAGCAGGGACCCAACCATATTCGCCAGTTTGTTTACATGCCCAACACCAACCACCGACCGGGTTCTCTATGGTCAGATGCTAACCGGTCGAAACATTGAGTTCAGCAGCTGAATAATTACAGCGA
>CBFDCK010000103.1:0-11689 GCA_965603285.1 uncultured bacterium | reverse complement strand
CCGCCCGGATGCGCGGCGCGTAACGGGGAAAATCCGGTGACCCTTCTTATTATTACAGGGAAGTCCGGTGCTGTCCCGCAACGGTAACACATTCTTCGTGGAGCCCGAACTCCCTCCTTTACCTCGCTCGTTATCTCTCTCGTGGTAAGGGAGGCCGAGCTCATGGAGCACAGAAAGAACTTACACCAAGTTCGCTCCAAAAAGTTCAGGAAAGCCTCCCGCCCCCAAAAGGGCGGGTTTTGTGTTTTCTGCTGGTACTCCCTTACGGAGACGCAATGCTTAATCAGGTAACACAAATTTTTATCCGGAGGCTTTCTGATAAAAAAATTTATTGTCCTTCTTTCCATAGCATTTGGAGTGGCGACCGCAGCTTTCTCGATGAGCTTACTGCGAGCCGACGCTAAGGTTGCCGCATCGCAAGATGGTCCAGATTCAGCACAAGTTATCGTCCAATATGCTCCTGGGGATATTGATGTGAAACCCATATCCTTCACTGCCCCAATATCAGGTGTGGTTGCACTGGAATATACAGGCTTGGATATCATCACAAAAGATTATTCCTGGGGAATTGCTGTATGCAGTATCGGAGGAGTAGGCTGCACTGCTGATGACTGTTTTTGCGGCGGCTCTACATTCTGGAATTACTCATATTGGGACGGTACTTCTTGGCAGGGCTACCTGGTTGGTCCAGCAGACACCAGTGTTTTCGATGGCGCTATCGAGGGCTGGCGCTGGGGTGAATGGTCGGGCGATCCAATACCACCCCCAGCAGTTGCGCACGCCCTTTATTGGCTGCGAGATCAACAATATCCCGATGGGGGCTATGGCAATGATTCGGGCTCCGTTGAAAACGCACTTTCTATTGGTGCGGTCGGATTGGATGCTGCAAATTGGAGAAAACAACCCGACTACCACTCGTTGATGGGTTATCTGCAGGTTAACGGGGGCGATTACTCCAGGAAAGGGGCTGCTGAGGCAGGGAAATTAGCGAGCGGATTGGTAAGCTCTAACGGCTGCAGTCCCTACATAGCCCGCCAACCGATGGATTATTACGACTCGGGCACAGGAATATTCGATGTAGAACCCGGCTTCCATGTATGGGGTATGTTAGGAACAGCATCGTTAAGCGAAACCGTGCCTGCTCAATCTGTCAGTTATTTAAAATCAATGATCCAGAGTGACGGCGGTTGGGAATGGAATACAGGTTTCGGAAGCGATTCCAACACAACTGCGTTGGCTGTCCAAGCGCTCATCGCAGGCGGAGAAACACCAGCAGCCACCGAAGTGATCAGCGGTATGAATTTCCTGAAGATTTCCCAAAATACAGATGGCGGTTTCTACTATAGCTACCTTTGGGGTACTGAAAGTGATACCAATTCAACTGCCTACGCCGTGCAAGCCATCCTGGCAGCAGGCGAAAACCCCACCTCCGGTGGCTGGGTCATCAGCAGCACCAATCCAATCAGCTATTTGCTGAGCATGCAGCTATCAGACGGCAGTTTTGAATGGATGCCGGGATATGGGTCGAATTTAATTGCAACCCAGCAGGCGATACCCGCCCTGATGCACAAATTCAATCCCATCAAAGTGGCTGATCTCCCAACTTGTCCTGTCTTATTCCTTCCGCTGCTGTATCGTTAGATATCCAAGGACGTTCGTTTGCCAAAAAGCATGTGTTTATTAGATCAGTGTTCAGATGGAAAAAATCGTCGAAGTTAATAAAGAAATCTGGTAATGAAGATCAAACCGTTCGTGTGGTCCCTGATACTCACCTTGACTTTTGGGGGACTCTCAGGTCTATCTAATACTTCAGCTCAACCGATAAACCGAGCTGGATTAGTAGTGCAGTTTTCTGACGACAAAATCGATACATACTGCATTTCCTTCGCCGAAGAGAATATCTCCGGTGAAGATTTACTCGATCAATACAGCACAGAGATGAATGTACCAATCGAGAAAATGTTCTATCCAATTAATGGCGCTGCGATTTGTAAGATTGGAAACGTTGGCTGCCCATCTGATGATTGCTTTTGTGATTCGCCTCCTAATAACTGGTCCTATTGGTATCTACAAGATGAAGATTGGGTATACTCTTCGTTCGGGGCCAGCAATCGAGATTTACGTGACGGAGATGTCGATGGCTGGCATTGGGGAGCACCATTAAACCACCCTGAATTAATAACATTCGACGAGATCTGTAATCCAACCCCAACTCCTACAAGCACACCTACGTTCACTTACATGCCAAAACCAACCAACACGCCCAGACCTACAAATACACCCAAACCCAAACCAACTAAGACACCCGTACCAACAAACATTCCACCTATTCCACCAACAACCAGCTATTCGCCTACAAGCAACCCAACTTCACCCCCGATCCCAACGGAGGTACAGTATCCAACTAAAACGTTGAGTCATTCAACGCCATTATCACCCACGATATCAACCAGCTTTACGGTCGAGCCTTTGACACCGACCCCATCGGCGACCACGATACCAACCAAAACGAACTTGCCGAATACGGACCCAAAGGAAAAAATCCGCCGGCAATCCAACTCAGAAGAGGTGGGTCTTCCATCAAAGGCGACCGGCATCATAATGCCCACTCGCCAAATTACACCAACCCTTTATCCAGATTCCACTTCAGGAACCACATCGCCGATTTTGAGCACTGCGAGGAATGTGATCGACTTCCTGCAAAACCTGATAAGTACTGTTTATTCTCCTTAGTCTGGTGCTTGCAGAAGCAATGTTAATTCAACATCAATGACCAAACCATTTTCTACCTCCCGATTGTTGAGCTTTCTAACCTATGGGGTTACCACGTCCATGGGTTTGATATTGTTTATCTATCCATTCCTGTTCCCTGCTATAACCCAAAAATCAGCCTTAGGTCAAGCGCGATTGACAGAAATGCCGCTTTTAATCACCCTTTTACTAGCTCTATGCCTGGTAGTTTTACTTTACGAAGTCCAGGGACAGGCGGTGGACACTAAACTTCTCGCCTTGTTAGGCATATTGGTGGCAATCAATTCCGCCTTAAGATTCATGGAGATCGCCATTCCTGGACCGGCTGGGTTCAGTCCAATTTTCTTTCTGATCATATTGACAGGCTACGTATTTGGGGGTCGGTTTGGCTTCTTATTAGGTGTTTTGACCATTTTCGTCTCTGCTATTGTTACCGGAGGTGTTGGACCATGGCTGCCCAGCCAGATGTTTGCTGCCGGTTGGGTAGGTATGAGCGCCCCGCTTTGCCGTCCGCTGGTAAACAAACCGGGCGGTGAGGGAAAAATCAGCGAAGTAATCGTCTTAGCCATCTTCGGCGCCTTATGGGGTTTCGGTTATGGTGTGATCATGAACTTGTGGACCTGGCCATTTATCGCCGGACCCGCAGACCAATACTGGCAAGCTGGGATCAGTTGGGTTGAGACCTTACAGCGCTACGGAGCTTATTACCTGATCACATCACTCACCTGGGATTTCATGCGCGCTGCGGGCAACTTCTTGCTTATCCTGCTTCTGGGCGCTCCAACTCTTATCGCCCTGCGCCGTTTTAAGCGCCGCTTCACTTTTACTTACCGCTCCTACTATTTGCAGGGATCCAAACTTGATCAGGCGGGAGATGCATCTTGATCCACACCTGGGCCTGGATCGGGTGGCTGATTTCAGCGCTGGTCGCATTATCAATAACCCGAAATCCACTCTACTTATTACTGATCCTACTCTGTATTGCCCTCGTTGGATGGACTCAGGAACGCCGCCTTTCCATCGAATCATCGCAAACCCAGAATCTCCTTCCATTCTCACCTTTAAAGTTTGTACTCGTGATTATCACCCTATCAGCATTATTCAACGCTGTCATATCACATTTTGGAAAGACATTGCTGTTTTCTCTTCCTAAGTGGCTGCCATTCCTGGGTGGTCCGATCACACTGGAGGCACTGGCGTTTGGAGCCATTAATGGGTTGGTGTTGAGCGGGATTTTCGCCGCATTTACTGTTTTAAATCTGGCGCTGCCAGTACGCTCACTGGTACGTCTGATCCCGCGCGCATATTATCCCGTAGCAGTGATCACCTCGATCGCGATCACATTCATCCCTAACGCGACGCGCCAGTTTCAACATATACGCGAAGCCCAAGCCATCCGCGGCCACCGGGTGCGCGGCTTGCGCGGCTGGCTGCCCCTGATCATGCCGCTCCTTGTAGGAGGTCTGGAGCGAGCTCTGGGTTTGGCTGAAGCAATGACGGCGCGCGGTTTTGCCAGCAGCGAAGGGGGCAATCAGACCTCACTAACCAGGCTGGGGATGGTCTTAGGATTACTAATGCTGCTTGGCGGCTGGCTGCTGGGTTTGATTGAGGGGTGGCAGTTCTTGGGAATCGGGCTGATGATTCTTGGCATAACACTGATCGCGGCGATGCTGTGGTCCATCAGTCGCAGTGTTCCGCGCACTAATTACAACCAGGAGATCTGGGGTTTTCGAGATTTTCTGGTGCTGATAGGCTCTATGGTAGTTATGTCTGCCTATCTTCTCCCTATACCCTGGATAGATCAAAACACTCTGCATTACAACCCCTATCCAATCCTCAGCATGCCCGGTTTCGATCCATTGATCGGCGCAGCGACAATGGTATTACTCATTCCCCTTTTCATAATCAAGCCAAAATGATCTCTTTCCAGAACGTATCCTTCTCCTACCCGGATTCTGAACGACCAGCCATCCAGAATATTAACCTTGAAGTTGCGCCGGGCACTCTGGCGCTCGTGATAGGTGAGTCTGGTTCTGGAAAATCCACCATGCTGCGCTGCGTGAACGGTTTAGTTCCCCATTTCAGCGGTGGGTCGCTCCAAGGAAACGTGCGAGTGAACGGCTTGAATCCGGTGCAAGCAACCCCGAAAGTGATGAGTCGGCATGTCGGCTTCATCTTTCAAGACCCTGAAGCTCAATTTGTCGTCGACCGCGTTGAGGATGAGATTGCCTTCGCCCTCGAAAACTCCGCCCTGCCAGCGGAAGAAATTCGCCTGCGGGTGGCAGAAGTGCTCGATTTATTATCCCTGAAAGCGCTACGGGACCGCCGCCTGGAGACACTGTCTGGAGGTGAACGCCAGCGAGTTGCTATGGCGACTGCGCTGGTTATGCGACCCGAAGTTCTGGTCTTGGACGAGCCGACCTCACAGCTTGATCCAAAATCAGCCCACGACGTTTTAGAGACCCTCGTGAGACTGAACCGGACACTTGACCTGACAGTGCTGCTGGCTGAACATCGCATCGAGCGGGTGCTGCCCTTTGCTGATCAATTGATCACCTTGAATGTAAAGGGTAACGGCGGGATATCAGGTCCGCCGCGCCAGGTTTTTACACAGACCGACATTACACCGTCAGTGGTTACTTTGGGAAAGGAACTGGGATGGCAGCCCCTGCCTCTGACAGTTGAGGAAGGACTTAAATTTATCCCCGACATAGAATCACGGACCCCCAAATCAGAGACGATACCCACTCCGGTCTCACAAAAAGTGGAACCCTACCTGCAAATCCATGATCTGGAAGTGCGCTATGGAAATCAAATAATCCTGGATGGGATCAACCTCGATCTGCATCAGGGTGAAATTCTTGTTCTAATGGGACCCAACGGTGCCGGAAAGACCACCCTGCTGCGAACAATTGTGGGGCTGCTGCAACCAGCTAAGGGAAAGGTGATCGCCGGTGGTGTCGATATCTCCAACAAGCGGATGGACGAAATCTGCCGCGCAGTGGGCTACCTGCCCCAGGATCCAAATGCCTTGCTTTTTGCCGATAGTGCGCTCGAAGAATTAATGATAACCCTACGCAACCACGCCGGTAAAATGGATGCAGCCGGAGAACAAGAAGCCGATAAAACTGCGCGGGCATTATTGGAGCGATTAGGGCTTAACAATCAAGCCGATGATTACCCGCGCGACTTGAGCGTTGGTCAGCGGCAGCGCGTAGCTCTGGGCGCCATAACTGTAACAAAACCCACAACGCTGCTGCTGGATGAGCCCACCCGCGGTCTGGATTACGGCGCTAAGCAGTCCCTGGCTCAATTACTGCACGGCTGGCGAGACGAGGGCATGGCAATTTTATTGGTCACACACGATGTTGAGCTGGCGGCTAAGGTTGCCGACCGGGCTACGATTCTCAAGCAGGGCAAGATCAGCTCTTGTGGAGATCCATCTCGAGTGATGCGCAGTTCAGTGAGGTTCACCCCCCAGATAGCGCGCTTGTTTCCCGATACCGATTGGCTTACCGTCCAAGATGCTCTTATTGGGATCAGACAGCCTTTTTCATGAAATTCAACCGTTATGCCTGCGGTTATACGCATATGGAAACGCTTAACCCAAGTCGGTGTCGGAGGGTCGTAAGACCCCGGTCATGAGGCGCGTGTAAAAGACCTGTGAAAGATATTGTCCTTTTGAGGATTCGTTCAGAGGTTAGATGAACTGAATTTTTCTAGAGGAAGTGGATCAATCAGAGGTCTTATATTTAAAGGAAACCTTTAACTTCGTTCGATAAGCCATTACTTGACCATTTTCAAGCTGCATGTCGAGTTCAACAACCTCCGCAATTCTCAGATCCTTCAGGGATTTAGAAGCCGTCTCAACTGCAGTCACGGCTGCTTTCTCCCACGATTCGGTGCTTGTCCCGACTAACTCAATGACCTTGTAGACACTGTTTGACATGCTGTCCTCCTTCAATCCGAATTTTTTTTAGTTTTTCCACCAATGCATCTAGACAACAACCATTATAAGAGAAAACCACATCAAGGCAAGTCGTTATGGGAAAGTAATACGTTTGGATTGGAAGGCGACCCTAGTTTAAGGCTCTAAGGTTAACATCTCGGGTGGTAGAATTATTCACATTACAGCACAAATTAAATCAAGACTATGTACCCATTTTCCAATAAGTATGGATATTTACCACAGAACCCACAGTGATCGCAGAAAATTCTTAATATTTTTCTCGATGATCTCAGCGTTCTCAGTGGTGAAAAAAAGAAGGAGAACAACATGCAAGAAGCAGTCATCATTGACGCTATCCGAACACCGATAGGAGCCTACGGCGGCGCGCTTGCCGCTGTGCGTCCCGACGACCTCGCTGCCCTGGTATTAGAAGCTATTGTCGAACGCAGCGGGATCGATCACGCTGTTATTGAAGAGGTATATTTGGGCTGCGCAAACCAGGCGGGAGAAGACAACCGTGATGTAGCTCGCATGGCAGCCCTGCTGGCAGGTTTCCCGGTTGAAGTTGCCGCAGTGACCTTTAACCGGCTATGCGCATCGGGGTTGAATGCCGTCAACCAGGCGGCGCGAGCCATTCGCGTCGCTGAAGGGGACGTTTTCATCGCCGGGGGTGTAGAGAGCATGAGCCGCGCCCCCTATTCGGTACCCAAACCAGAGCGCGCTTATCCCTGGGGAAACCGCACCATGTGGGACACTACCCTGGGCTGGCGTTATCCGCACCCCAAAATGGAAGAATTTTACGGCACCGATGCAATGGGTGAAACCGCCGAGAATATTTGGGACAAGGTTCATGTATCGCGTGAAGAACAGGACGCCTTCTCACTGGCAAGCCACCAGCGGGCAATAGCAGCAATTGATTCAGGAAAATTTGCCCAGGAAATCGCACCTGTCAGCGTACCACAACGCAAAAGGGATCCGGTTATCATAGACACAGACGAACGCCCGCGCCGGGACACTTCTTTAGAGGCACTAGCCAGGCTGCGACCAGCTTTTCGCAAGGACGGCACTGTAACCGCTGGAAATTCGTCTGGTCTGAATGACGGTGCCGCAGCCGTGCTTCTGACCAGCATTGAAAAAGCGGCTGAACTTGATCTGAAACCAATGGCAAAGGTTGTCTCATCAGGAGCTGCCGGCGTTCCCCCGCGGACTATGGGACTTGGACCCATTCCAGCAACCCGCAAAGCATTAGCGCGAGCCGGTTTGACGATAGAAGACATCGGTCTGATCGAACTGAACGAAGCATTCGCGGTTCAGGCTCTGGCAGTGATGAAGGAACTGGGCATGCGCCATGAGATCACCAACGTCAACGGCGGAGCAATTGCATTAGGACACCCTCTGGGCTGCTCCGGAGCGCGCATCCTGACCACCCTGCTGCACGAAATGCATCGCCGGGCGCCCGCAGAGAAGCGCCCTTATTACGGGCTAGCGACTCTATGTGTGGGCGTCGGGCAGGGCGAAGCTACGATCGTAGAGTGGTTAGATTATTAATGGGACACGGATTGATCGGATTGATTATTCTGTTAGTCACTGCGGTCATTTTAATAGCAAACTGCTAATCTGCGAAGAAACGAATTGTTAGCGCTTGTAACTGGATCCACGGGTTTCATCGGTTCGCATCTCTGCCGGGCTCTCACAGCCGCCGGACACGCTGTGCGCGCTTTTCACCGTCCGAACAGCTCCCTTTTACTCTTGGAAAATCTTGATGTAAAACACTGCATTGGGGACATCACCCAACCTGACAGCTTAGCAGACGCGCTGAAGGGCGTTGAGGTCGTCTTTCACACCGCCGCAAAGCTGGGTATTCCTCGCGATCTTGATTTAATGTACGCCGTCACCGTCGCAGGTACCCGAAATGTGCTCAACGCGGCTAGAGCGGCTGGCGTTCGTAGGGTTGTACACACAAGCACGGTCGCTGCGCTTGGAGTTCCCGAAAAGCCGCACAATAAACATATCGCTCCCCCTGCGATGAACGAATACCACACCTGGAACTTTCCACCTCAATGGTGGCCTTACGGACACAGCAAGTATCTGGCAGAAATGGAAGTCCAAAATGCGGTGGCGAATGGTCTGGATGCCGTAATTGTAAACCCGGCGCTGGTTATTGGCCCTGGAGATATCAATCGCGTTGGAGGCAATGTCATCATCAAAGCAGCCCAAAGCATCCTGATCGCTGCTCCACCCGGTGGATTGAACGTGGTACATATCGACGATGTGGTACGTGGACACCTGGCAGCGCTTGAGCGTGGAAGGACAGGCGAACGCTATATTCTTGGCGGGCAGAACCTCGGTCATGTGGAGTTTCTGAAGATTGTGGCGGATGTAGTTGGCGTTCATAGACCGCGCGCTGCGATTCCAGAATGGCTGGTCCGAGGATTAGCTGGACTCGTGGAGATAGCTGCCAAATTCCTTCCGCTGCCCATCGGAGGCGATTTGCTGCACAAGGCAGGTTATTTCTTTTATTATGATACGCACAAAGCGCATCAGGAATTGGGTTTGAACGACCTGCGATCAACGCACTCAGCTATTGAGGATGCTTATGCATGGTACCGCCAGCAAAACATAATATAAAATTCTTTGTCGTTATGTCTTGCTCAGCGGAGTGAATGGTCTCGTATTCCTGACTGAGTGATCGTCTATTGGTAGGTCAATATCCCCAATATTTTTAGTCAGAAGTGGATTGAATAAGGATCAAGGAGGTTTTAAAACTCCTCACTCCTCCTGGAAAGCATATCTCTATAAATCATTGAAATCCACAAAGAATTAAGGTAACATAAAAACAAATGAGTGCCTTTACACCCGCTTATCTGAAATTGTTCAAGAACGGCGAGCTGAGAGAGCGCGTCACACAGGCATATGAAATGCTCTCAAGCTGTAACGTATGCGCCTGGGGGTGCGGCATAAACAGGCGGGCGGACGAACTTGGAATATGCAAGTCCGGGGAGCTTGCCAGGGTCAGCAGCTACTGTCCCCATATGGGCGAGGAGGAACCGTTGCGCGGCCGGCGAGGTTCGGGCACGATCTTCTTCTCACGCTGCAACCTGCGCTGCCAGTACTGCCAGAACCATGACATCAGCCAGAACGACTCGGGGGAATTGGTACAACCTGAACGATTGGCAGCCATGATGCTCGAACTGCAGAGCCACGGCTGCCACAACATCAACTTTGTATCACCCAGCCATGTGGTACCTCAAATCCTGGCTGGTGTATACATCGCTGCTGAAGCCGGTCTGCGCCTCCCGTTGGTCTACAACACCGGCGGCTTCGATTCGCTCGCGACCCTCCAATTGCTGGACGGCGTGATCGATATATACATGCCCGACGCGAAATACAGCGATGCCAAAATTGCCCGCCGTTATTCCAAAATCCCCCATTACCCGCAAGTGAACCGGACCGCATTGCGCGAGATGCAGCGCCAGGTGGGTGATTTACAAATCGATGCTCAGGGTGTGGCTGAACGCGGCTTGCTAGTCCGCCACCTGTTGCTCCCAAACGAACTGTCTGGGACGAAAGATATCGTGCGCTTCCTGGCTCAGGAAATCTCACCCAACACGTATTTAAACCTTATGGATCAGTACCGCCCGGCATATAATGCACGTAAATTCCCGGAGCTGATGCGATCGATCACCAGCCAGGAATACAAATCCGCCCTCCAGATGGCTCAAGACGCCGGTCTACGCCGCCTTGACAAGCGTAAGCCGCGCTTCTTGTTTTTGTAAATTGTTTATCGCCAAAATGTCTTTATCAGAATCGAAATATTCACTTAGGTAAATGCATGATCCCCCCAAAAATCGACTCATATAGGTTCGGGCGCATCGTAATCGACGGGCAGGTGTACAACCGGGATGTGATCATCCTGCCCAACCGGGTGATAAGGGACTGGTGGCGGGATTCGGGTCACATACTGCATCCCGATGACCTGTTTCTCGTATTCGAAGCATCCCCCAAGGTACTGGTGGTTGGTCAAGGCTCCGTCAGCCGTATGCAGGTGCTTGATGAGACCAAACAGGCGTTGAAGGAAGCAGGCATCGAGCTAATTTCACTACCGACAAAGGAAGCCTGCCAGAAGTACAATGATGTGCGTACACAGTATGATGCTGCGGCAGCGCTACACCTAACCTGTTAATAGCGGTCTAAACTATCATCCTCCCATCTTGAAGAAGTCAGTCAATTTCATCGCCAAGTTCAGATCCCCGGCCAATTTGATCCTGCCTTCCATAAAATATTTCATACCGTTGGCTTTGCCCAGCAGAACATCACTGAAATCCTGGGCATCCGCGCTGAGAGTCATGGTTGGTGATTCTGCCTCACCCTCCGCCACAGTGCATTTTCCATCTTTGATCGTGATGATCCAATCACCACCTTCATCACCGGTCAGCCTGTACTGGATGACCGCATCTACACCTTCCGCGGCTTCGGGCTTAAAGGCTTTCTCGTGGTTGCGGATCAATTGTTCGACAGTATATTCAGTCATTCTAAGTCACTCCTTTTCATTGTATGTATAGTACTACATAGTGAAGACAATCCCAACGGATGTCACATCCAGGAACATTTCCCAAGCTTAGCATAAAACCCGAAACTTAATATCTATACACGACTCGAAATGAGAGATTCTTCCATACAGGTAGATTTGTAGGTTTGTCTTGTAAATTAAATCAGGTCAATACCTCACTCCAAATTTTCAAAAATCGCTGCTGCACCCATACCGCCTCCGATACACATGGTCACCATGCCAAAGTGTACATCGCGGTGCTTCATCTCATAGATCAACTGTGTAGTCAGCTTTGCGCCCGTACAGCCTAAGGGATGACCGAGTGCTACCGCACCACCGTTGACATTGGTTATCTCCTCATCCAAGCCAAGCTCACGGACCACTGCCAGACTTTGAGCGGCGAAAGCTTCGTTCAGCTCGATCAATTCGATGTCATCTAA
>CBFDCK010000102.1:0-11707 GCA_965603285.1 uncultured bacterium | reverse complement strand
TCTTCGCCAGTTGAAAAGAATGTAGATAATTTTATGTTGACGTGGAATTCAGGTATAATAAATTGTGGGCGATTATCACAACTCTGAGGTGGGTGAATACCAGGGTAGCTATTCGCAGTCAGCCGTACCACCAGCCAGATTATTGTAACCAATTTACGGCTCTATTGCCGAATCTAAGGAGGTTCACAAATGGCGAAACATAATGACCTTGGCTATTCCCCAGGGGTGGATCTGTATCGGATAATCCGTAAGGGGCTAATTTCCATCATTCTCCTACTTACGTTGGTGCTGCTTCTGAGCTGCCAGCTATTCAATTCGCTCCTGAACCAGGCAACTACCATACAACCAATCGAAGATGTTAAAGCCCTCTGCCTGAAAATCGAAACTCATTCGCGTCCTACTCAAAAAGCAAAACTCCTGGAAACTGTGCGCAGTTTTTTGGAACCTTTGGGGGTGGAAATCTACAGAGGGGAAAATGAAGTTTGTGATGCTACAATGGAAATCGACGTAAAGCTACTGCCTCTAGGGCGGTCTTATAAAGGTGGGGGTGAATCCCATAACTGTTATACAGGGGCAACGGTAAGGGGTAATCTGGTCTTCCGGGGTGCGGACGCAGTCCGGAGGTTTGAGATCAATGGGAGGAAAGAACCCCCACTAAACACCAGTAGTTGCCCAACTCAAGATGACGCCCCTTACGAACATGCCTGGAGTTCAGATGTATTCCTTGCCATTTACGAGTTGTGGGGAATAAAGGCTCTACCAATTGCTGTGGGGCACCGCAAGTATGTCTCCAACCTTAGTTTTTACAATACTATTGAAAGCCTATATGAAGAAGCTGGACCCAAAGCAATTTCAACTGCACCGGATTTGATTGAAGTTCTAGAAGGGAATCATTATGAGACAAGGAAGCTTGCCTTGTATGCATTAAAATTGATCAGTGGGGAGGACGATGACAAAGACGCTGATGCATGGAGGATATGGTGGGACGAGCAATCAGTATCCCTAACTCAACAGGCCACTGCATCCCAAACCTCGTCTGTCACTTCACAGCCATAAGGGATTGTCCTGGTCGCTAACTACTAATGCTGATAGCCGTATGGTACCCAAATGGGATCTGGAGAGGATACACTTATGCCTGAAAGCGAAGAAAGTATTAGAGAAATGCCACTCGTGATTATTGAGTCCCCATTTGCAGGTGACGTAGATACAAAAAAATAAAAAATTTGCAAGGGCTTGCATGCGAGACTCACTCTTCATTTGAAACCACATTGTATTAGCTTGCCCTTTCGGGGCTCGCTATTCGGCGGTGCGGTTCCGCCGCACTTCATGATCTTTTCTGCAATTACGAGTTGAATTCAATTGATATAATCATTTATCGTTACATTTTTAGGTATAAGCGCCTTTAAAACTATATACTCAGGTTTTGTGTAGATAATGTTCTCTAGAATAACCATATACGTAGTATGTCTTAAAATTGCTTCGGATAGTATGCGTATGGTTGAAATAGAGCATTAAGCTGTTTGCTTATCAACCAGTTACAAAAACTATGAAAAAATCTCTAAACGCGATAGACAAGCGTCAACTCATCGCCTGGCTCCTTAAAGGGGATGTTTTTACTCGCAGCCAATCCAGATGCACATGTTCCCAAAGGGCGATTTCCTTTTTGGGGCTCCCTGAATAACCATACCGGATCACAGCAGGTGATACTCCGCTTTGGGGGAAAATTACACCCTCGTGCTTCAGCTGGAAGAATATCTTATGAGACAGATTTTTGTTATGCTGGTAGTTTTCATTTTGCTGTTTTCTATGCTTGGCTGCACTGCAGTTACCACGCAAACACCGCTGGTCACTTTTGCAGCAGTGGGCGAAACCACTGATCCAATTGGGACAGCGACACTTGAGAAAAACCCCCCAAAATCGACTGAAGCGCCTGAAGAGAAGAATAAAGGTCTTATGGTCAGCTCCACAAACCCAGACTTTTTCGCCACCGAAATCCTCGGGCGTCCTACCGATACTTCCATAATAGTCAACATTGTCCCCGCGAATGCGATGGAGCTCTATTACGAGTACGGGACGGAGCTGGACGCATACACTGCCAGGACGCCATTACAGAATGCCAGCGCTGGCGTAATACTTGAAACGCTGATTGATGGGCTGCAGCCGAACACGCGCTACTATTACCGCCTGCGTTATGGCAATGTGGCTGGGCAGTAACATACTTTTATAACCCAGCGAGCCTCCGGCAGCGCCTTCACTTTTGCTATCCAGGGCGACTCGCATCCCGGCAGAGGTGCTGCTCCAGGAACCTGGCCAGAATGCAGACGGGGACATTGCCGTAGTGTACGAATATCCAGTGGTTAAAGGTATCCATTGATTGTTTACGGGTTCGAGTCCGCTGGGGGTCATCGTCGCAAAGCGAAGCTTTGCTTATGGGAGAACGGGAGAAAACACCCCGTTCTCCACGCTTTTAATCACAATTGTACCGCTGGATATACCAGTCGAGCAGTTTTTATCTATGCTCAGGTTTGAATCAAAGGGGAAATTGGAGGATTTGGGGCTAGAAATTGATACAACCACACCAAAATCCGGTGTTTAGCGGTTCGAGTCCGGTTTCTAATTATCTGGGTTTTTTCATTTCGAAGCAACAGCTTCCTGGTTCGAATCTCCTTAGAGGCATTCGTTCTAAAAAGCCGTTCCGTTGATGGTTTGGAACGGTTTTTGTCATCTGAACATCGAGAAAAATGGGATGGTTTGAGGCTGGATATCTGAATCTTATCTCAAGAAACAGTTCGAATCTTCTTAGGTGGTTACTACTAAAAATTGGTTCGAGTGCCACATGCGTGCTCCGCGATCCAACACCATCCACAACTCAAAATGATCTGCTTTATGTCCCCGTCGAGCTATATCTAGCTTCATTGCGATTTCAACAAAGGGGCAACTAGATCAATTAGGGATTGGAATAGGTTAATTTGATTATCCATCATGGGTCCAATAGATACCTGGATATGTGTCCGGTTCTAAAACCTGCTAACTGACAGTACTTTCCCCTCAATAAACTTGGTAAAATGCATATATGGAATGGAAGCATGAAATTCCAGTAAGTGAGATGGGTTATTAGCTGCTTTTCAGCCTAGTAGAAGATAAGGAGAACCTAATGTCAACTGCATCAACCGCTAAAGCCCGCGAGAATATGGCCTATGCCATCGGGATACAGGCCTACATTTGGGGCTTCCCAGTTATCATCAATGAACACAGCCGCCTGAATATGGCGGGATCGAAAGATATCATCCCGCACAAACTGCGCGGCCCGCTGAATACCCTGGTTCATGCCAAGCAATTGCTCACGCCGGAATTCGAGGACGTGCAATCGCCCAACAATGATACGCTATATACCACCTTCTGGCTGGATATACGCACCGAACCTCTGATCCTACATGTCCCGGATATGGCCGGTCGATTCTACACCTACCAGTTTGTCGACGCTTATTCCAACAACTTTGCCTATATCAGCCAGCGCACCAAGGGTTTCCAGGAGATGGATATCGCTATTTGCGGTCCTGGTTGGACGGGTTTTCTGCCCCAGGGCATCAACCGCATCGATTGCCCGACACCGGATGTATTCGTGATTGGGCGTCTGGCGGTTTCTGGTGTAGAGGATGTGCCCAATGTGCACGACTTGCAAAATAAGATGTCGCTGGTTCCGCTCAGCCATGTGGGCGAGGTGAACTACACGCCTGCAGAGTTGAAATTATCTAAATCTGTGCGCAAATACGCAGGTTCGTTAGCGTTCTTCGAAGAACTTGGCGACCGGATTGCCCTCAACCCGCCGCCACTCAAGGATGATGGCTTACTGGGATTATTCAAGGAAATTGGTTTGACCGTCGACCACGGTTTCGATCCATCTCAACTAGAAGAACCCATTTTACACGGCCTGAAACGAGCAGCGGCTGAGGGTGAATCTATCATCGCTGCCAAGGCTATGGTTATGGGCAGAGAGGTCAACGGCTGGCAGCTTGCCCCTGTAGCGCCGGAATACTTTGGCACGGATTATCTCTACCGCGCCGCAGTCGGCTGGCAGTCGATGTACGTCAACGATCCCGCTGAAGCCTACTATCCAGGTGTGTACGCCGACCACGAGGGTCAGCAACTTGACGCCTCCAGGCAAGAGTACCTACTGCGTTTCGAGGCAGAGGATATGCCGCCAGTGGGCGCTTTCTGGTCAACCACCATGTACGACCTGGAAAAGCGGCTCATGGTTGCCAACCCGATCGAGCGCTACAGCATCGGCGACCGCACAGCCGGCTTGCAGTTTGGTGACGACGGCTCACTGGAGATCTACATCCAACACCACTCCCCCGGACCGGATAATGTATCAAACTGGCTGCCTGCTCCGAGCGCGCCCTTCTATATGCTGATGCGCCTTTACCTGCCCAGCATGGAGATCCTGAACGGGCAATATGAAATTCCAGCAGTGAGGCGAGTTGAGTAACGAATGATGTTTCTTGAAAGGAAAAATATTATGACAATGACTAATTGGAAAGAACTGCAAGCCTTGCCCTTCCCGGAGAATTATCCTACTGAGGAGGCTGCCCAGCGACTGCATGATGAAATGCTCTTCCAACGCGCTTGCCAGGTTGTTCTGTGGTCGATTCCGGCCATCAGCGTTTTCGCCATGAAGAAAGGCTCCGAAGCCGTCTTTGGCGCGGGCGGCAATGTGCTTGTCGTTTGGAAAGACCGGCTGGATCCAAAAACGCTGATCAGTACGCCCAACAGTGATGTGATTTATGCCTTGGGCTATATCGATCTGAAAAAAGATGGCCCCACGGTGGTCGAAGTACCGCCCAAGCAGCAGGGCATCCTGGATGATTTCTGGCAGCGGCCCATTACCGATGTCGGTTATGTTGGGCCGGACAAAGGCGAAGGCGGTCACTACCTGCTCTTGCCCCCTGATTATGATGGCGAAACGCCCGACGGCTACTATACCTTCACCTCGCCTACCTACAACGTCTTCGTCTTCTGGCGGGCCTTTATCAAAGACGGCAACACCGAGGAACCGGTTAAGCTTATGGAGCAGACCCGCATCTATCCGCTAGATCAAAAAGCCAATCCCCCCGAGATGGTCTTTCCCAATGGGTCGGGGGTGTCGGCTGATATGGTCTACCCCCGAGATTACGGCTACTTCGAACTACTGGCTGAATTTGTGGCCAATGAATATGTCGGCCCAGAAGATTGGGCCATGCGGGGAATGATGGCCTCATTAGGCATTGTTAAAGACGTACCGTTTGTGCCGGGCGAGCGGATGCGCGAAATTCTCAGCGTCGCTGCCGAAGTGGGCATAAAAATGGCCTCATCGCTCCGGTTTGGCGACCACCTGCCAGGAACGTTGTACTATCAAGACCGGCAGTGGCACAACGTCCTCAACGTTCTCGATGTGGAATTTAAAGAGGACAGTTTCCTCAACATTGACGCGCGGGTGGGGATGTTCCACATTGGATATTCCATTAGCCCGGCGATGGTGATGAATATGGTAGGCAAGGGATCAAAGTACCCATTTGCCTATCGTGATGTCGATGGAAATTATCTATCTGGCAGCCATGCCTACCGACTGCACCTTCCTGCAAATGTCCCAGCAGCTAATTTCTGGTCGGTCACGCTGTATGATGCATCCAATGCCTCGGGTCTGGATAACGGTCAACCCTACCCCTCAATCGGATCCTTGGATGCCTTGCAGTATAACGATGATGGTTCTGTGAACTTGTACTTTGGACCAAAGCTGCCTTCCGGTGCGCCCGAATCAAACTGGCTCAGGACCGTGCCTGGTAAAGGCTGGTTCACGCTCTTGCGGCTCTACAGCCCAACCGAACCGTTTTTTGACCAGACGTGGAAACCAGGAGATTTTGAGGTTGTGCAATAGTAGATATTTTCTCAAGATATGTAATAGGGACTTTAAGAAGATCGACTATGTCTGTTTGGTTTGAAGGTTCTATCGATATCGAATGTAACATTCAACAGTGAAGCATTCCCTCGAGAATCACGGCGAGCATTATGTTGGAGTCACCAGTTTCATGCCAGGTTGAATGAGCGCTGAGTTGGTGGAACAAGGAAGTGACTTTGTAATCATCAGAACCAACGAAGGCCTCATGAATCGCACTAGTATTTCCAAGCGTTTCGAAGCCGAGAGTGTGGTTGTGGAATTCGATGAAGAATACCAAGCCGGGCCAAAGATCACGGTGAAGTCGCACTTCTCGGATGAATTCACGGTCAGTGACGCCGGGGTTAAGTATCGCACCATCATCAGCGGCGTGGAGGCCCTCGGTTTTTTGGGTTTCTTCTACCGAAAATTCGGCAAATCCAAAACGGGAAATTCTATCTTGAGGTCATATAAGACCTACTTCGAGAAGCAAAACCCATAAACCAACATAGCCGCTGACAAAAAAAGCATGAACCAAACGCAGCGAGTTTATTGTAATTCCGACAGAACAGTATGAGCATCGTGTGTTCTAATACTCTGCGCTAGTTATGCGAGCGTTAGAATACAATTGAGAGCCATTTCGGATAACCATATCGAAATAGGTAACACCAGCGTCACTTGACGCTTCTAGGAGTTGGATATATATTAGAAAAGTGTTCCTGAAGTGACGTATTTCCCCTGATTCTTGGGAAGAGCGCGGTTCGGAACATGTCCGCTACGGGTCCTTCGATTCAAAAGTACCAGTCGACATCCCAATCGAGTAATTTTTGGCTTCTTTACAGTTTGAATATCGGGGGAAATTAGATGATTTGGGGGTTTGAAATTGATACAAGATCGCTTAATATTCAGTAGATAGTGGTTCGAGTCCGATTTCTAGTTTAACTATAGCAAAGGTATTTGGTTCGAGTCCCATTCCGCCCTCAAAAATCGCTTGGCGCGCCCTTGGATTTCGTCCCTGATTGTTTGGAGTAGCAAATAGTCCGACTAATTCTGACATACTGAATTAAACTTTATTTTAAAAATCCAAATCAATATGCCAGACTTTCGCTAACGCTGATTCTGGAAGCGCCGCGCGCTGGAAATGAGCTGGCGAAAACCGCCAGGAGGGTGATGACCATCAGCCATACCAGCGCGCCATAAGGTGTAAAACGATAAGCGAGCTGTTGGTTCAATGCAAATGAAAGACCGCGTGTTGATAAGAAATACGCTGCAGGGATGCTCAACGGCAGGGCTACCAACCAGCTTAACCATCCCAGCATAATACCTTCACTGACGAACAGGCGAATCACGCGCCATGAAGAAGCGCCTACTGAGCGCATCACGCCGATCTCACGCCGCCGTTCGAGTACGTTCAGCGACAACACACCGCTCAATCCTACGCCTCCCACAACCGCGATGATCACCGCCATTATTGCCAGCAGCTGCAGGATCAGGCTGAAGCCCCCGGTAGTTTGTTCAACGATTTGAGTGATTGTGCTGTATCCGAAGACACCGGATGGAACCAGGCTAAACCCTCTCGCTTCGAAGGCATCGGACAAACCTGATGCCGTCGCTTGGAGCTGGTCGTTGTTATTTAAGCTTGTCTGTGCCCAAAGTGTATTGGCTTTCCCTGTGAGGCCCAATTCACGTTGTAAAGCTGACTGGGGGACAAATACGGTTGTGCTGTTAATGGGGTCATATGTGATTCCGACAATTAACCAATCATGCTCACGACCAGCAGTATCCGTCAGGGTCACCTGTTCCCCAACCTGCCAACCAGTCTCCATGGCCAGTTTCTCCGCAAGGACAAGCGCCTTATCCTCGCCTGCTTGGAGCCAGCGTCCTGCGCGTAAATCCGGTTTGTACATGCTGCTGATATCCGGCATTCCAAAGATACGAATGCGAGCATCCGTTACCTGGCTCTCTGCCTGAGAGATTGGCCGCGCTTTACCGGAGGAGACCAGCCAGGTCTCTACAGCTTCCAATCCTGGGTAGGTCAAGGCTATATTTTCGATTCGCTGAGTACGAGTTGGCTTATCAAACTGGAGTGAAATCTGATAGTTATGCACGCTGGTCAGTTTATCACCAAATGTAAAACGAGTTGCATCATTTACACCGATCACCATCATAAATATAACCCCGGCTAAAACCAGCGTGACCTCAATAAAGAATACTCGCCTGCGGTTACGAAAAGCATTACTCAGAACCAGCAAAATGCTGTAGGGAATCTTGCTGAACCGCGCCAACAAGCGTTCAATAAGACCAGCGCTGCCACTGATACCATAGGTGCTTATCGCTTCTCTGACAGAGATTCGCACACCAGACAGCAGCGGAAATACTGCCGCCAGAACCGGCACAAGCATGCTGACTGCCACCTGGACAGCTACTGCCGAGTAATCAAAAGTAAACCCTGGATCTTCCAGGTTCAATAGGTCAATAAACAAGCTTTGCAGACCACGCGCCCCTAATCCGCCTATTGGGATGGAAACAACTGTCGCCAGCAGTCCAAATGCGAGCACAAGGAAAAAGTATCCAAAAAATACCTGGTGAGTACGAGCGCCAATAGCCTTCATCACCCCGATCTGGTTTACCTGCTGGGTGATGATTGCATTGATGGTAGTGTATACAAGGAATATTCCCAGAACAATGATGATCCCGCCAATTAATCCCAAAATCAGGAACAACGCGTTAAGGATGCTGGCAGCCGGCGGGATATCTGGAGAGATGATCCGGTCCTGAAATGGAAACAATGTGCCCACTGAATCCACGCCGAGGTCCTCAAAATAATCCTGGATCTCGAGATCGGTTGCTTCAGCCTGTGCCTGGTTGAAGATCAAATCGCGGGTCATGATTAAATCATAATTGCTGCTCCCGGTGAGCCGAGAAAATGTGGAGCGGTCAGCATAAAAGACTGGTTCACCCAGGAATATTACCGGAAATGGGCCTACCGGTTTTAGAGTCCCAGTTAATTTCAGCCTTCGAATCTGGTCGTTAGAACGTACTTCGATTTCAGCCCCCTCCCCCACACCGTACAGCGTATCGGCAGTTTTGATCACGCCTAGAGAGCTGCGATTGGGCCATGATCCGCTTTCAAGATTGATAAGTTCCATTTTCTGTTCTTCATAATCCTGGCGGGCTTCTAGGCGCGCTGTTTGCCACTCGTTATCTCCGATAAAGCGCCACTCGATTGAACCTGACAAAGTGCCTTCTGCCTGGTATACACCATCAATACGCTCCAGTGATTTCAACTGGTCATCGGTCAATGGCGGGGTTACAGCCAGTTTGATATTGGGAGGTTCAGCCTGTTTCCACTGGTCGGCTATAGTTCCTGCAATAAGGTTGCGTCCTCCAATCACTAAGCCAATAGCAAAGGCTCCCAGAGCAATAACCAGAACAACCTGGAATGTACGTGCTTTGTCGTTCCATAAATCGTGCCATAGTTTTGCGATTTGACTGGTCATCATCCACGCTCTATTAATACACGCTCTTGGGGAACATTAGTGAAGATCTCAGGTGCAGCAATTGAATCGTGGGCGATTATACCGTCCCGAATTTCTACAATGCGAGGTATTCGCTTGGCAAGTTCTACATCGTGAGTTACCATCAACATGGTTTTCCCATTTTTTACCAGCGACTTGAACAGCTCGAAGACCGTCTCGGCGGTTTTCGTATCCAGGTTCCCAGTGGGTTCATCTGCAATCAAAAGCGAAGGGTCGTTTGCCAGCGCTCTAGCGATGGCTGCCCGCTGCTGCTGCCCGCCAGACACTGTACCAGGCAGCTTATTGGCTTGATCGGCAAGCCCGACTAATTCAAGCAGGTGAAAGGCACGCTCCCGCCGTTCTTTGCGGCGGTATTTTCCTACAAATTCCATCGGCATCACTACATTTTGCAGCAGGCTGATGGAAGGCAGCAGTTGGAAAAATTGGAAGATGATCCCGATATTTTCTCCGCGCCAGGCTGCTAACTGGTTTTCGTTCATAAGATGCACCGCGCACCCATTAACGATGACCTCACCCCCGGTGGGGTGGTCGATCCCAGTGATCATGTTTAGCAAAGTGGATTTCCCGTTACCAGAAGGCCCGGTTATAGCGATAAATTCGCCAGCATCAACCGTTAGAGAAAGATCACTCAGAACCTCAAGGATCTGCCCGCCGGTATCGTAAACTTTTTTGATTCGATTTAATTCCACAATATTTTGCGTATTACTGCAAGAATACATCTCATTCATCTCCTTGTTAGAGATTTATTTTTATTATCAGTACATATTGTACAGCATTTGTTCATATATTGTCAAGATAATATCGATGAGTGTTTGCTAATGTTTTGGGATCTGATTGATTCCTGGTGCCGTCCTGCTGAACATATCTTTTACTCTGATTATCGCAGCGTTTGACTGTCCTGAAATCCTGCGCACCCCAACAGTCGAGGAGATACCGAGCCAAGTTCAGCCGTCAGGTGATCCAGCTTTGTCTTTTACGACCGCCCGCCTGATTTTGTAGAAGATTGGTGTGTTGCATATGGCGAGTTGATAACTCTTTCGCACTTAAGTAGTTTTTATCTATGCTGGGGAAGACTTGAATGGAGATAATACCTATGTGCTGGAATATAAAGAAGCAGATTTGCCCGGCAAATACGCGAATGCATATTGGTCTCTCACCTTGCTTAGCAAACCAGATTATCGATTTGTTCCGAATATGCTTGGACGATATAACATGAACAATGTATCCAAGCTTGAGAATGATGAAGATGGTTCGCTAAAAATCTATTTGGCCCCCGAATTGCCCTCCAGAGCACCTGAGGCGAATTGGCTTCCAACGCCAAAGGGGGAGAGCTTCTCGTTAAACCATCGTTTTTATGTACCAAAAGAAGATGCGATTTCATACCAGTTGTATGTGCCGCCGATCGAGAAAATAAAGGGTTAAGTTGGTTTCTGTCCTTCTTTTGTAGGTGTTGCTGTCATTATGAATTGGTAACAACAGCGACACTTAACGATTCCAAGGAGCAGACATATGATTCTGATGCACTGCACTCCTTTTCCCCAAAGGGAATTTATAGTAGGAAAAAGTAGTGGGAAAGTGACATAATTTACTTACCGCGGAGTTCGGTACAGATCACCGTAGGGGCACAAGTTTTTAATAATCGTTCTACCGATGGTGTAGAGCGGTTTTTGTGTTTATTTCGCTTTGTAAACCGGGAGAAAGTGGATGAATTGGGGCTAGACTTGTGAGTGAATGAAGATATCTGGTTCGAATCATTTAAGTGAGTTTGGCTCAATCCTATGGGGCGCTGACCAATCTAAGGATGATAATCCCTAGATTCTATATTTACTATCTTGTTGCCACTTACAAGTAATTTCTAATTCGCCGTTATATTGAACTGCACGCCCAATGATTAATAGCATATATTAAAAACAATCAGGTTCGAGTTGCATGGGGTCATCCGCATCAAAAGTACCACTGGACATTCCCATCGAGCAGTTTTTGACTAAGTTACGTTTTGGTAATTAAGGGGAAAATATTAAACGCTATTTACTACTATTTCCTTTGTTTTGAGTCGACTTTCCTTCATCATGCTAGGTTCAGTTTGTGTGCAGTTGGGGTATCATAGCATGGAAATAATGGACATCTTTTGAAGCTTTTTGTGAACTGCATGGACGTAATACCACGCAAAAACACTGTGTAGACACGGACTAGAATAACTCTTAAATAATGATCGAAAATAGTGAAAACGACACTAAAGTTATGCAAGTCCCACCCA
>CBFDCK010000101.1:0-11723 GCA_965603285.1 uncultured bacterium | reverse complement strand
TGGGCTTCAGTATGACCCACGACGTGAATTATGTGGGGTTTTAATGCCATCTGCACGTAGATGGAAACTGCCAGGTGAGCGCGCGCTGCGCTCAGCTCAACTGGATAGCTGAGTAACCCGGTGCGCGTTTGGCGGAAGATACGAAAATCGGGACCAGCCAGGGGCGCAATTATCTCCATCGCGGCCAGCATTTTTGCCACGTCCATCGCATCGGAAAGTTCTGCAGGACTGTTGAACATCAATTGGGCGATGTAGTCGTTTACACCATAAGCGCGGGCGTTGTATGCAGATAGGTAAGCAGACGCTACGGAAATTACATCTGGCGCATCGCGCATTCCCCAATGGTGCGGTTCGTTGAGCTCGACAGGTATGTCGTTTTCTCCATACCAAGCCATCACTTTTTGGTGTTCCCGGATGGAGCCTTCCAAATCCCAAGGACCGCGCCCGTCCATCTGGTTGAACCAGAACAGCGGGATGGCGCACCAGGCGATATTAATTGTGTCCACGTACATCTCGGCTAAATGGATAAAGTCGTCTGTGCCGGAGTAAGTGCGCAGTAAAGGGAAGTTGCCGCGCCGGCTGGCTTTGTAAAGCGAACGGTAGTCTTCTGGACTGCGGACGGGCACACCACCTGCGCCTGTACGGCGCGGGTTCTGCTTTTCAGGGTGGAAGAAGTTTGCTTGAGCATCCTGGTCGATACCCAGGGAAATCACATCGATAACTTGCGCCTCTGCAATGTCGATGATGCCCTGGCGCGTATCTTCCACCGTTGGCAGACCAAAATGATGGCGTATGATTGGAAAGGGCTGCTTTAAATCAATTCGTTCGATGGCGGTTTGGGGGAGAGCGTATTCGGAAATCTCACCTTGAGCTTCGCGTTTTAAAAAGGTCAGCACTGCATCGGCCGGTTCCCCGCCTTCAAAAACACGTTCGAAAAAGCCCATTGCCTGGGCACGGGCTGCTACGAGTGGAGTTCCGCCGAAGGCGAATCGCACGCCGGCAGTTTGAAGATCATCTGCTTCTTCAGCGAAATCTGCCAGCAGACGTTCACCAGTATCCGGAGTAAGCCGGTATGATACCGCGATCATATCGGCATCTTCGTCCTTGGCGACCTGCAAGAACTTCTTGATGGGCACAGCCGGTCCCAGAAAGATGGTGCGCCATCCGGCAGTCTCTGCCAGACGCAAGAATTTGTTAACTCCGGCGACGTGTACACATTCACCTAACGCACCTGCAACGACTGTTTGAATCTCTTTGCTTCCTTGACTGCTCATAAATGATCCTCTAACAAACTGTCGATTGAAAAATTTCGTGAAGTCATCTTTCTATTTTAATGCACAAAGAGTCGTCCTGGAGGACGACTCCTTGCGGCGCTGCGGTTACCTATAATCCAATGAGGAAGGTCGCCGCAGCGCTACTTAAGTTACTACTATCATCATACATCGGCAACACCTCCTCTTTGGTGGGATAGCGGAGGAATGTGGTGAGCGTGTTGGCTGTTTCCACGATCACCGTAATACGTGTAAAGTATCACATAAAACAATCTGGATGTCAATGCCGACAAAAGTTGTCCATTTATAATGCTGCGGATAGGATCTAATGATGTTCATGACCTTGTGGAGGCGATAAATTCTCTGCTCCGGGCAGCTTGCCGGCAAGTTTTTGTGGTTCGTGAATTAAAATTGGCAGGTGCTGTGGGCAAATCCACAATTCCTTTCCTTGATATGAGAAATTGAGCAGCGGTACCTGGTTTGAATTCAGCTTGCAGTAAAGACAAGATTGGTGCAATGATGTCATTGATTTCCTCGTTATTTTTGGTTTTTTATTTATTTACAGTTCTTCCAGGATATGCCGGAGCGGTGATGGCAAATATTGTGCATAAGCGCTGATCCAGCATACGGGTACGAATACGGGGATCCATATCATCTACTTTCTTGGATGAAGTAATGACAGTAGGTCGCTTAGCGTTATAGCGACTTATGAACAATAGGTGCAGCTTCTCGCGAACCCAGGGTGTCATCGCCTCTGTACCCAGGTTATCCAGAATCAGCCTATCAGACCTTAGTACTACATCAAAGCGTTGGTCATAACTGATGGTGCTTTTTGGGTTGAACGTGGCTCGCAAATGGTTCAAAAATTCAGATACTTCCACTAACAAAGGTGATTCTTCTCCAACATCTTTCCAATAATTCCCGATTGCAGCAGCCAGGTGCGTTTTTCCACATCCATAAGGTCCGGTGAAGACCAACCATCCTCTCGGGCGTTCGGCAAACTGGCGAGCGACGCGCAAAGCTTTTTCAAGGTTCTTGACTTTATCTGCTGCTAACCCCTCACCTTTACCTGTTTCAAAGCTGGCGAAGGTCATTTCGTGTAAATCATCCAGCGAGGATACCTCGGGATGTCCAAAATCGCCTATAGGACGGCGATAATCTGGTGTAGTGATGCGTGCAATTGTGACCAGTTCGGGGTCTTCCAGTCGTGAACGAATGCGCCCTTCGATCTCTTCAAGGGGTAAATTAGTAGTGACAACCAGGGGTAAGCGGTTGATATAACGGTAGTTTAATATCTGGAAGAGCTTCTCTTGCGCCCATGGTGTTGCGCTCTGGGTTCCAAAATCGTCCATAACCAGAAGCGGCGCCTTGCGAACTTGCTCAAAACGTTCTTCAAAGGAGGTCTCCCGGTCGCTGAATGTAAATCGCAGGGAATCTAACAGGTCTGGGACCGTGATAAACAATGTTGGCACCCCATTCTCAGCCGTATGATTTGCGATTGCTGCGGCAAGGTGGGTCTTGCCACAGCCATAAGGTCCTTGGATGAGCAGCCACCCATCACGGGTTTGTGAAAATTGATGGGCGTGGTTGAAGGCGCGTTCTAACGAATCAGCTTGATGGGGCCATAAACCAATCCGGCCGCGCGGTTTGAAATTCTCGAAGGTCAGGTGCCGTAGTTCATCCAGATGGCTCAGTGAGAAGAGTCGTTGGCGGACTTGGGCATTGATGTCGTTTTGGCGGCAGGGGCATACGTGCACTTTGCCAAATTCCGGGTGATGCAGCGGAAGTTCTAAGCGCAGATAACCCAGACCATGACAAAGCGGGCAGTTTGGATCGCCGGGCATTTCATCGCTGCGTTGAATTGAATTTTCAATGTTCGATGAAGTCCGAGTATTTTCCCTCGATGTATTCGCGGCCATTTTTTTCAGCGTATCGTTTATCTTTTCGCTCATCGCGTCCCTCTTGCTGCCAGCGCTCAAGTATAGCTTCAACATAGCGCCAGCTTCGCTTATTGTTTTCGACCGCAATGTGTACAGCTTCTTCAATCCAAATAGGTGGGTAAGTATCTTCGGCTTCACCGAGTGTTTCAGCGATCATCGGTGTTAGCGGTCCGATATGCTCTTCATAAAGACGAAAGATGTTGGGCGTCTCCTGGATGAGTTCGACCGGTGCGTGTATTTTCCCGGTGTGACGCCATTGACCGTTGTTTATAGCTCTAACTGCGGCTGCACCTTTTGGAGAGTTCAAAAAATATAGCCCAACCTCTTTGCCCTCCAGGTTTACATTAGCCAGTAAAAGAGTACCACGCGCGACCGCTTTCTTCAGGGATTCGTCCAACATTGCTCCGGCCTCATCTGTCGTCTCTCCCATTCCTGAAATAAATCGTTCATCCTGGACGAAATCGAATCGCTGCAGGTATCGAAAAGTACCTTCCATGTGTTCAAACCGCCACAGCAAGTAAAGAGTGACCTTCAGTTCGCCCAGGTGGTTTATAGCTGGCAGCAGTTCGCCAAAAAACTGGCCGGGGATGGAAGTTGTACGTGTTTTGGTTTCCGAAAAACCGCCAAAGGGTGGCATCATTCTTCCTGTAGTTGAATTTTTCAAGACTGCTGTGACAATGTGGAGTACGAAGTGGCAGCATTTTCGAACTTGGCTATTGAGCTGCGGAAAACCAGCTCAACCTCGCCGGTGGGACCATTGCGGTGTTTGGTAACTCTGATTTCGGCCTTGTTTTTCTTGGTTGGATCCTGGTCGTATAATTCCTCGCGGTAGATGAACATAACAATATCGGAGTCCTGTTCAAGACTGCCGCTCTCGCGCAGGTCAGATAACTGCGGTCTTTTATCTTGACGCTGTTCGATTGCCCTTGATAGCTGTGCGGCTGCCAGCACGGGTACGTGCAGTTCCCTGGCAAGCGCTTTTAAATTGCGGGAGATGTACGAGACTTCCTGAACCCGGTTTTCTGAACGAACACCGCTGCTCATCAATTGCAGGTAATCTACCAGGATTAAATCCAATTTGTATTCCATGTGCAGCCGGCGGCACTTCGTACGCAGTTGCAGAGGTGTCAGGGATGGCGTGTCGTCCAGGAACATGATTGTGTCGCCCAGCACTTCAATGGCTTGAGTAAATTTCGGCCATTCTTCTTCTTCAAGTTTGCCAGTACGTATTCTTTGCGAGTCGATGCCGGTTTCCTGGGATAATAGGCGCTGAATTAATTGCTCGTTTGACATTTCGAGCGAGAACATGGCAACGTGTTTCTTATGTATCAAGGCTGCGTTTTTACCTGCCGAAATCAGAAAAGCAGTTTTTCCAGAACCAGGTCTGCCCGCGATGATGAGTAGATCTGAGGGCTGCATGCCTCCCAGCAGGCGATCTAAGTCGACAAAGCCGGTCGGAACGCCGTAGATTTCTTCATCACGGGTGGAAAGCTCGTCGATGCGGTCGTAGTATTCGCTCAACACCTGCTGGATCGATTTGAGATCGCGCGTCATGCGGCGTTCGCTGACACTGAAGACTGCTTTTTCGGCCTGATCCATAACCATTTCGATGCCGGCTTCTTCCTGGTATGCTAATTTTGCAATCTCATTGGCAGCTAACAGCATGCCCCTCCGAATCGCGGTCTGCTCTACAATTCTCCCGTAGGCCTCAGCGTGTAGAGATGTCGGCACGTTGTTGATGAGTGCAGTCAGGTATGCCGCGCCCCCAACTTCTGCCAGTTGACCGATTTGGTCCAGCTCTTCTGAGACAGTTAAGGCATCGATAGGGACGCGGCGCTCGTGCAAACGAATGAAGGTTTCCCATATCCAGCGGTGGCGGTGAATATAGAAATCGTCTGGTTGTAAGAACTGGGCAACGTCGTAGTATGCCTCAGGATTAATCAGCACTGAGCCGATCACTGCTTCCTCGGCCTCACGGCTGTGGGGAACGACTTGCGGAGCAGGAGAGGTTATTGGTTCTGGCGGAAGTATGTCTACCATCTAGTCCTTTTAACCAGCGCATCCAGACTATGAAAAATGAGTCTGGTCGATAATTTAGATAATAAGATTATATTGCAAAAACGCGGGCTTATCCCCCATTTCATTATGGATTTTGAAGTTTCTTAGAAATCTATACGGGATTTCCAGGTTTTTTGCCTTGATCATCGCCAGAATCATCATCAACGTCTTTACTATTTAGACCATCAAGAAAATCATTGAATACGGAAAGCCTTTCTTCCGTTTCCTCCAGTTCAGTATCGGAGAGTTGTTCACCATTCCCGTTTTCTTTTTCCCGAATATCCTCTTCGGGAACAATTCCGGCGGTATCCATAACCGACCGGGCAACCATTATTGGCACATGGGTACGAACAGCGATTGCCAGGGCATCTGAGGGTCGAGAATCGATATTTAATGTCCTGCCATCAGTTTCAGCCACGATATTTCCAAAGAATGTATCCTCGCGCAGTGCAATGACCTCTACCCTCACCACTCTTGCATTGAGCTGGTTGATGACGTTTTTTACGAGATCATGTGTCAGCGGGCGTGCGACTTCCACCTCTTGAAGCGCGATCGTAATCGATTCGGCTTCATAAACACCGATCCAAATCGGCAGGTACCGCTCTGCGTCCCGCTCGCGTAAAATAACTATCCGCTGCTGTGACATCAAGCTGACCCGGATGCTGTCAATCACAACTTCTACCATGTTCTCCATAGGGACCTCCAAACAAGACGATGTGGCAGTCTTGCGTATCGGTTTGTATTCTAACATGGGGATGGCTGGTATGCAAATGACTAGGAAATGATTTGTCAACTTCAAAAGATGGATGTAAATCAACCAATAACATTAATGTTAAAGAATTCAGGCTTAATTTGTTTGTATTAATCCAAGGTGTGGGTTATAATCAAATTGGAGAGGCATGAGAAGTGGAAATGTCGTTTGGTTCCACGGCGCATTTATCGGGAGATGGAAATAGAACCCAGGATACTTTGGATTGAAGGGAGACGGGCAGTAAGCCCGTCTTTTATTCCTGATTTGCGCCGCAAGGATTATCACATCGAAATCGTATCTACTGGGGTAGAAGCTCTTTCCAGGTTGTCCGAAATTGATCCAGACATAGTTGTGGTCAACGCTGCCTCAATGCGTACGACAGGCAAACGGATTTGTCAGTCGATAAACGGGCAATTGGATGACTTGCCTGTTGTGTTAATAACTGATCGTGACTTGTCAGAGACAAGAACTATCCAGGCTGATGTTGTGCTCACTCTTCCCTTTACGACCAGGAAATTGGTTAACCGGATTGCCCCACTCTTACCGGGGGATGATAAAAATTTACTACGCGCAGGTCCAATCAGGCTTGATCTCGATAAGAAGAGGGTAATGTGTGAAAGTAGGGAGGCAAACCTCACACCTCGGCTTGTACAACTGTTGAAATTAATGATGGAAAATCCTAATGAAGTGATTGAACGAGGTGAGATTTTCCGCAAAGTTTGGGAGACTGATTACACGGGTGATACCCGGACATTAGACGTGCACATGAGCTGGCTGCGTAAAGCGATTGAAAAAGACCCACGCAACCCAGAATTCTTGATAACTATGCGTGGTATGGGATATCGTTTGGATGTTTAGGTGCTTACCCTAATTTAATTCTCCCCGAAAGTTTGTACCGTTTCCTGATAATGAATCGGAAGACCAATATCGTAGCGTTTACCTTCCATAATTAAACCCAAGAATCCATCTTCCTGTCTCAAACGATCAAGTGCAGAAGTAAGCTGGAATTCTCCGCGCTCTCTAATATTGTGGCGAATATTTTCTTCCAGATATTCGAACAATTGGGGTTTGATGACATACATCCCAAATACGGTTAAATATTCTTCTTCCGGCAATCCAGGCACACGCAGATTATTGCGGGCGTAATCCAAGGTCGGTTTTTCTGCGAATTCTGTGACATTCAGGATTCGATCATCCTCAACCCATACACCTGCAACCGTGCCGAAATTTGCTATCTCATCCTCTGGAGTCCTTCGAAGACCAAGGATATTGATCCCATGTTGTTGGTAGGCATCCAATAGCTGCCGGGTACACGATTGTTCCCCCGTGGATCGATACAGATGGTCTCCAAGCATGAGCAGGAAAGGTTCATCGCCAATGGCATCCTTGGCGCAATATACAGCATGACCAAATCCCTCTTGGGCAGGTTGGGTGATAAAGGAAACTCGTCTTCCAATTTCCAATATCCTGCGGGCATATTCTTGAAAATGGCGCGGGAGCTTATTGTAATTCTCAATAGTAATTTGGCTGTTAAAAAAGGATTGAAAGCCTTCCAGATCGTTCTCCTGGACGATGATGACCACTTCCTCGAGTCCAGCTTCTAACGCTTCTTCGATGATTAACAATATCGCCGGTTTAGCAATTCCGTCCTGGTCGATAATTGGGAAGAGTTCTTTCTTGGTTGCCTTCGAGGCAGGAAAGAGTCGCGTTCCAAACCCAGCAGCAGGGATAAGAGCTTTGCGGACCTTCGGACCAGGCTGAAGTGTCAGTTTCAATCCCGGAAGTCCCAAATCTCTAGCCAATATTTCAATCACAGCTTGCTGGTCGGACTCGCTGCGAGCGACAAACTGAGCAGTCCCATCTCCTTGGGAGCCAATCCCCTTGCCACCCCAAATATGTTGTTCGAGTGGTTTGTACCGCAGGATTTTATGGAGCACAGGAGATTCGAGCTCTTCAGGACATGCAGGTGCGGCGTAGCGATCAAAGAAATCTTGGGCTTCGTTCATCAATGAACCCAGTTGTTCTCCATCCGAGTCGACCAGCGTTTTTACTGCCTGATTAACAATTCGCTTGTTTATTGGACCAAGCAGTTCTTGAACACCGCGCTCCAAGTCATTTTCGGCAAAAGGATAGCAGCGGTTCAGCCGGTTCAATATTTCCATAGTGTTTTTAATGGCTTGCAAATCAACAAGGACGAAGTGTAGTATCTTCTCTACTTGGAGTTCTTTTGTGTCTAATCGATCTCCGTCAAAAACCATCAGCACAGGTCGGTTTCCAAAAGCGCAGCCCTGGTCCATTCTCCCGCAGCGCGACGGTGTTGTGATCTCGCCCTGGTATGCCAGTTCCATCTCACCCCGAATGGTGAGTTTTAAGTCATAAACACGATTGAATGCTCGTGCCGTCAGGACACATATTGCTGCACTGGAGGAGAGCCCTTTTTTGATCGGCAGATCTGTTTCGTAATTGTCGATCACCAGACCGCGCACATGATAATTAGTTAATAACTGGTAAGCCACACCGGCGATATAACTCCAGAAACCACCTCCTTGGGCTTCTTTTATCAACGCTTCTGGCATCATTGGAATTTCGTAGGGGCCGTGCTGAGTACCATCTGGAGTTTTCGATGTCAGCACAAGCGAGGTCGGATGCGGCTCGACTTGTGCATAAATTCCTTGATCTGTACCGCAGATGAGAGTGTAACCTTTTTCGATGTCGGCATTAAGGCGCCGGTATCCACCAGCCCAATCGGAGTGTTCGCCAAATAAACAGATTCTTCCAGGTACAAAAAGTTTCATATCTTTTTCTCTACGACTTGCTGTTGTTCCCCGTTCACGTTTACAAAGCGTATGCAGCACAAATCGCCAAGTGACGAGGGCGATAGTTGGATTTTTTGCCCAATCGGTTCTTTTTTGAGCGGACGAACCGCTTGACCCGCGCTGTAGAAAAGCTCTCCATCCCAACTTGGATCGACTTCCCAAAAATCTAAATCAGGCATGATTGAAGACCCTAAGGAGATTGTGTCGTCCTTAAATTCAATTGAATTTGGCTGGTCTAGATTGTGAATGTTGATTTCTGCAGTAAGTTCCTTTTGCAGCACAAAAGGATTTGCGGGTATAGATATCAACCTCTTGCGGGTTGTGTGGACCGCGAGCCAGTTGATGTCGCTGACGATGTAGTGTCTTCCCAGGCGTTCGGCGACAACTGCCGTCGTACCGGAACCGCAGAAGAAATCAGCCACCAGATCACCGGGGTTTGAGGAAGCTAGAATTATGCGTGCTAACAGGGCTTCAGGTTTTTGGGTTGGATAGCCCGTTCGTTCGTTGTGCAATCTGGCTATAACCGGAAAGTACCACCAATCTTCGGGCACTTTACCCCTTTCCAAGTCCGGAATCTTACCAAAACCGGCTTTGGGTGAGGATGCAAATGTTTTTATGGTGTTTGGATTATAAGGTTGGCGAACAGCATTGGCATTGAATGTGTATCCTTTCCCCTTGGTGTACACCAGGATTGTGTCATGCTTACGGTTAAATGCACTCCGGATTGGTGAGGGACCATGATAAGTCCAGATGATCTCGTTTAACAACCGGTCCGGTCCAAAAATCTCGTCGAGCAATACTCGGGCATAAGAGTTGGCATGCCAATCCAGGTGCAGATACAATGTGCCATCCTGTGTCAAAAGACGATACATCATTTGCAGGCGCGGGTAAAGCATATCCAGGTAAACGTCAAGGTCCGGCCAATCATCGGTATATCCTTCTGTGAGGTGCCAGTCCTGCGGACGCCGTGAATCTTCACCTCGACCTACACGCGCTGGATATTGACGGTTTGTGAAAAAAGGAGGGTCGGCGTAGATCAGGTCGATCTTACCTTCGTAGCTGGGTAACAGAGCTGACATAACAGGCAAATTATCACCCAGGATGACACGGTCTTGGGGCAGGGACTCAGGTACTGATGGGGGATATCCATGCCCGTGTGGATATACGACATTGAACGGTGCCAGCGAGGCTGGCACCGGAGTAACTTCTTTTTTGGATTCCCAGTTTAATATGGGCATAGGTAATTCTTAAGAGTGAAGAGATGGTTAAGCATTAGAGATTTTGGATCACTTTTCCCGATCCCAAAACTTCTCATTCAATATTTCATCTAAAGTCGGTTGCCCGATTATTTGCAGCTCGTAGCGCACTCGTTGGGTCGGCTTGTTGATTTTTATAATCCGAGTCAGGTCGATTGGAGTTGCGATGAGGACAAGGTCAGCATCGGCATTGTTTATCGTTTGCTCGAGCTCCCGAATTTGGGTCTCGCCGTACCCCATAGCAGGCAGCACCTCTCCTGTTGTGGGATATTTTTGATAAGTGGATTTGATCGATCCGATCGCGTAAGGACGCGGATCAACAATCTCTGCGGCTCCAAAACGGCGGGCTGCAACCCATCCGGCGCCGTATGACATTTCGCCGTGTGTCAGGGTAGGTCCGTCTTCAATAACAAGCACCCGCTTGCCCTTGATCCCCGCTGGATCATCGACGAACAGCGGAGAAGCGCCCTCGATCACTACAGCATCTGGGTTAATGGCTCGCAGGTTTTCGCGTACCGTGATCACATCTTCATATCTGGCGGTATCCACCTTATTGATTACGATTACGTCCGCAGTACGAGCGTTAGTCTCACCGGGATAGTACGAGATTTCGTGACCAGGGCGGTGCGGGTCAGCGACCACAATTTCTAAGTCGGGTTTGTAAAAAGAAAAATCGTTGTTGCCCCCATCCCACAGGATGATATCTACCTCCTGTTCAGCTTGCCGGAGAATGCGCTCATAATCTACACCAGCGTATACGATCACGTTGTTGTCGATGTGGGGTTCGTACTCCTCTCTTTCTTCAATCGTGCATTCATATTTATCTAAGTCGCTGTAATCCGCGAAACGCTGTAGGGCTTGTTTGGTAAGGTCTCCGTATGGCATTGGATGGCGGATAGCAGCAACCTTGAAACCCATATCCCGCAGGATAAGGGATACCCGGCGCGTTGTTTGACTCTTGCCGGCGCCCGTCCGGACTGCGCAGATGGAGATGACAGGTTTCAGCGACTCCAGTTGGGTAGCATGGGTGCCCAATAAGCGGAAATCGGCGCCGGCAGCCTGAACCTGGGACGCCTTATGCATGACATATGCATGTGGAACATCGCTATACGCAAAGATGACCTGCTCTACATTTTTTTCTTGGATTAGATTATCCAGCGCTTCCTCGGTGTAGATTGGAATCCCTTGAGGATAAAGGGGACCAGCCAGTTCGGCTGGATATGTACGTCCTTCGATATCGGGAATTTGAGTTGCGGTGAAAGCGACGACGTTGTAATCGGGGTTGCCGCGGAAGAAAACGTTGAAATTGTGAAAATCGCGCCCGGCGGCGCCCATGATGAGGATACGGATAGGGGGCATTTGTTGTATTGACTCCTTTATGAGAGATTTGTATTATTGCGGTTTTAGATAATAAGTAAAAGTGTCATTTGCGATAAAGTTTAACTAGGTCGATTACATAATTTCGGGTGCGGTTATTCCCAGGGTATCCAGAAGGTTTGCGATTGCTTGTCTATAGGCTGCAACCAGTCGTAACCGGAATGCGCGCACTTCGGGTTCAGCCTTCAGCACCGGACATTGATTGTAGAAATCGCTGAAAGCGCGTGCAATTTCGTAAACCAGGTTGGTCAAGT
>CBFDCK010000100.1:0-11755 GCA_965603285.1 uncultured bacterium | reverse complement strand
CGACACTCAACAGCCCATATCATGGCGGAGGCTGTCGTGGAGATGTTTCCAGAGGCAGAAATTGCTATCGGTCCACCGATCGAAGATGGCTTTTATTATGACTTTGACCTGCCCAGAAGTTTGACCCCCGAAGACCTGGAAGTCATCGAGAAGCGCATGCGGGAGATTATCGCTGAAAACCATGAATTTAAGAAAGAGGTAATTTCAGCCAGCGAAGCGCGTCAGATCTTCAAGGACCAGTCGTATAAGCTGGATCTGATCGACGGATTAGAACAGGGCGGTTTTGATGAATACGGCGAACCACTCGATGAGCAGCCCGAAATTTCGACCTACACCCAGGACACATTCACGGATCTATGCCGCGGCCCACATGTTGAAAACACAGGCAGAATCAACCCGGAGGCGATAAAGCTGCTCCAGGTGGCAGGCGCCTACTGGCGCGGAGATGAGAACCGCCCCATGCTTCAACGCATCTATGGTACGGCGTGGAATTCAGCCACTGAGCTTGAGGAATATCTATGGAAATTGGAGCAAGCCCGCAAACGTGATCACCGCCGGTTAGGACGAGAACTGGATCTATTCAGTATTAGTGAGGACGTGGGTCCGGGCTTGATATTGTGGCATCCCAAAGGGGGGATGGTCAGGAAGATTACCGAGGACTATTGTCGCGAGGAGCATGAGAAAGGCGGTTACGATTTTGTTTACTCACCACATATAGGGAAGGCGAATTTGTGGGAGACCAGCGGGCACCTGGACTGGTACCAGGAGAATATGTATTCTCCTATTGACATTGAAGGACAGCAGTATTTCCTGAAGCCCATGAATTGTCCATTTCATGTGGAGATCTATAAAAGCCAATTGCGCTCCTATCGAGACCTGCCTTTGCGCTACGCTGAGTGGGGTACTGTTTATCGATACGAGCGCAGCGGTGTGCTGCATGGTCTGCTGCGTGTACGCGGTTTCACCCAAGATGACGCTCATCTCTTCTGCAGACCCGATCAAATGCCAAAGGAGATCGACCGGGTGCTCCAGTTCAGCTTAAATCTATTACGGGCTTTTGGCTTTAAGGATTTCCAAGCATACCTTGCTACCCGCAACCCCGAAAAGTCTGCCGGTAAACCAGAAGATTGGGAAGAACCCACCGAAGCGCTGATCCAAGCGCTCGATAGGGCAGAGATTCCTTACCAGATTGATGAAGGAGAGGCCGTTTTCTACGGACCAAAAATCGATCTCAAAATCAAGGACGCCCTGGGGCGTGAGTGGCAGTTATCCACCATCCAGTTTGACTTTATTCTGCCGGAGCATTTCGATATGACTTATATAGGCGAAAATGGTCGGGAACACCGCCCTTACATGATCCACCGGGCATTATTGGGTTCGATGGAACGCTTCATGGGTGTACTCATTGAGCACTATGGCGGTGCATTTCCAGTCTGGCTAGCGCCAGTGCAAGCAGCAATAATTCCTATAGCTGACCGTCATATGGAATATGCTCATTCACTTGCGTCGCAATTGAAGGACGCCAAATTGCGGGTGCAGGTTGATGATCGGGGGGAGCGCATGAACGCCAAGATCCGCGACGCCCAGATGCAGAAGATACCATATATGCTGGTGATAGGCGATCGTGAGGTTGAAGCAGGTACCGTTGCGGTGCGCCTGCGCTCGGGAGAAAACCTGGGGGCGATTGCTATCGACGATTTTATTGCGCGAGTTAATGAAGATAGTAAAAATCGCATTTAATCTCAAGTACCGTTGACGATTCACATATTTCTTGGTATCATGCCAATCGCTCGTTTAACAAACTAGATGCAGGTTATCAAAAATATATAGGAGAGAAAATATCAGCGCGACACATTATCGGGTTAATGAAACCATAAGAGCTAAAGAGGTACGCTTGATCGGTCCAAATGGTGAGAATGTTGGAGTTGTGCCAATCCAAGATGCCCAACAAATGGCTCGTGAAGCAGAACTTGATCTTGTAGAGGTTGCCCCCAACGCCAAACCGCCCGTTTGCAGGGTGATGGATATTGGAAAATTTATTTACGAGCGTGCCAAAAAAGAGCGCGAAGCCCGAAGATCGCAGACTAAGATTGAAGTAAAAGAAATTCGACTGCGCCCAAAAACGGACGAATACCACCGCGACATAAAAGTTCGCAATGCCCGCCGTTGGTTAACGGATGGAATGAAGGTCAAAGTGCGTATTCGCTTTCGAGGCCGGGAGATCACTTACCCAGAGATCGCACTCGAGGACTTGAAACAGGTGGCTGAAGATTTATCTGACTTAGCCATCGTAGAGCAAAGACCGGCTTTGGAAGGACGTACGATGCTAATGGTGCTTGCTCCAATTAAGGCAGCCAAAAAGAAATAGCTGTCACGCGCTGGATTAAGATTTTCGATCCTGATATTTGGAAATATTCGCGGATGAACGTATAGTCCGCGGTATTTTGTGTGATAGGAGTTTATTGTGACACGTAAAAAATCAACAAAAAAATATAAACTTAAGACCCATAAGGCTACCGCTAAGCGATTCCGTTTGACCGGTTCGGGGAAGCTGGTCCGCACAAAAGGTGGTAAGAGCCACTTGCGCCGCCGCACTTCAAAGCGTACAAAACTGCTATTTTCAAAGATGATCCCTGTCAAGGGAAGTGGATACATCAAAAGGATAAAACGATTAGCCCCTTCCATGAAGGCCGGTAAATAGCCAGGAGAAAAATATATGACACGAGTAAAAACCGGCAAAATTCGCCGCCAACATCACAAGAAAGTACTGAAAATGACGAAGGGTCAATACGGCACACGACACCGCTTATTTAAGCGAGCTAATGAAGCAATGCTGAAAAGCTTGTGGTATGCATACCGCGATCGACGTACGCGCAAGCGCACTTTGCGCCGCTTGTGGATTGCGCGCATTAACGCTGCCGCTCGTCAGAATGGAACTACCTACAGCCGGCTGATATACAAAATGAAAACGAACGATGTTATCATCAACCGCAAGATGCTGGCTGATCTGGCCGTTCGTGATCCGCAAGCCTTTACAGCGGTTATTATCCAGGCTCAAGCAAGCCAATCGAGCTGAATTTATTTAGTAAAGTCACAGAGGATGGTGGAGCGTTTCAGCGCTCCGCCATCCTTTTTTCGTCACCCAGTGACCACCAAGGCGTTATAGTATAATCGTCAGGTAACTGGAGGTATTATGTCAGACAATGACGATCGCAATATTGTCTCCTCAAAAGGTGGAGTATTTAACGAGTTCACCAACTATTTCAAGCTAGTAGTCCGGCTGATGGGGGACAGACGAGTAAATCCATTGCTTAAGCTACTGCCCATCGGCACACTGGTATATTTTGTAGTCCCTGACATCGTCCCAGGTCCCATTGACGATGCTTTAATCGTCTGGTTAGGGACCTACATGTTTGTAGAGCTTTGCCCGCCAGATGTGGTTCAAGAACACACAGAAGCGCTTGATCAGGTCGTACCAGGAGAGTGGCATGATTCAAAAGATTCAAGAGGAGGAGAAGAAAACAAAGAAGTTGATGAAGAAGAAAGAATAGTCGATGCAGAGTTCTGGGATAAAGAATGAATTGAAACCAACAAAGAGCTCTCTTTCATCATATCGATTAAAACAATTAACGGGTTGGATATTTTTCCTAGCATCGCTAACAATATTGCTAACTGCCTGTTCTGGAACGATCAAAACTACCACCCCAACCAGTAAATCGCAAATTCTTACGCCTACCAACCCTGAACCTGACATCGATCAAGGCGATGAAGAAATTACAAAATCTGCACAAACTGCTTCATCCGATTCACCCGTCACAACACCTGAAGCTCAATTAGAAGCACCCAGCACCCTCCCCCAACCTTCTGGGATCCGGATAGGGCTGCCAGACCCACAAAAATACACCTGGAGAATGGTCGTCGATGGATTGGAGTCACCAGTTGATTTAACTAACGCGGCGGATGGTTCAGGCAGGCTCTTTATCCTCGAACAGAGCGGCGCGATAAAAATATTTGACCAGGAGTCTCTGCTAACCACACCGTTCCTTGATATACGCGGGCGCGTCGGTAGTGAAAGCTCCGAACAGGGATTGCTGGGGCTGGCGTTTCACCCTCAATACACACAGAACGGGTACTTCTTTATCAACTACACCAACCATGGTGGAGATACGGTAATTGCCCGCTATCAAGTTTCAGGCACCGACAAGAATATCGCCAAACCCGAGAGTGAGAAAATCATATTGACAATATCCCAGCCCTTTGCCAATCACAACGGGGGCATGCTCGCTTTTGGTCCAGATGGATACTTGTATGTTGGCACAGGTGACGGCGGGGCGGGAGGTGATCCCCAGGGAAATGGACAATCACTCGATACCCTATTGGGCAAAATCATGCGCCTGGATATCGACCAGGAGGATTCATACACCATCCCTGCGGATAACCCCTTCACGGACAGTAGTTCACCAGAAATTTGGGCATACGGTCTTCGCAACCCGTGGCGCTTTACCTTCGACAGCTTGACCGGGGATATGTACATCGGGGATGTCGGACAAAACCAGTGGGAGGAGATCGACTTCTTACCGGCTGGCAGTCCAGGAGGCTCCAACTTCGGATGGAATTACTTCGAAGGCACACACCAGTTCAGCGGTACACCACCAAACGGTTCTGCTCTCGTACCGCCAATAGTAGAATATGACCACGAGTTTGGCTGTTCAGTAACGGGAGGCGTAGTTTACCGCGGCAGCCAATTATCCGGATTTAACGGCGTCTATTTATATGGGGATTTCTGTTCCGGTAATGTATGGGGCACCTTGCAAAATGCTGGTGGAGACTGGGAGAGTGCCCTGTTCTTCGAAAACATGGGTCGCATCTCATCCTTTGGTGAAGACGAAAAGGGGGAAGTATATCTTGTTGATTACAACGGGACAGTGTCGATTCTATCAGAAAAACAGTAAACAGACCAAAAAAAATGCAAACAAGAATACAACACGCCCATTATTATATCCTCTATGCCGTCATTGTCGTCCTGATGAACGCCTGTGTTCCACCTGGCGATCAGCTCACGATTACCACAATGGCTACGGCAGTCCAAAAACATACCTCAACCGGGACCCCATCATCTCCAATCTCGGCGACTGAATCCGCCCCCCTTGCCTCTACTGAAGAAAAAACGTCACTTGCGCCGCTTCCTTCACCCACCCATGAACCCGAACCTGTCCGTTTTGCCGTTATCGGAGATTTTGGAGCAGGCAATCAAGGCGAAGAAGATGTAGCCAACCTGGTTAAAAGCTGGGAACCAGATTTCATTATCACTACAGGGGACAATAATTACCCGATCGGATCAGCGGAAACAATTGATGACCACATCGGAAAGTACTACCACGAATTTATTTATCCATACAACGGCGCTTATGGAGATGGGGCAGACAAAAATCGCTTTTTTCCCTCGTTAGGCAACCACGACTGGATGACCCTCAATGCCCAACCTTATCTCGACTACTTTACACTTCCCGGGAATGAGCGCTACTATGACTTTGTCTGGGAACCAATTCACTTCTTTGTAGTGAACAGCGACTCGAATGAACCAGACGGTGTTTCCAGGATTTCCACTCAGGCAATGTGGTTAAAGTCTAAACTGGAAGAATCTGACTCTATATGGAAAATTGTCTATTTCCACCACCCACCGTACTCTTCCGGTTTCCGTGGAGCAGTGGATTGGATGCGTTGGCCTTTCCAGGAATGGGGCGCTTCCGCGGTCCTATCCGGTCACGACCATCTTTATGAGCGCCTGCTGGTTAACGGCACACCCTTCTTTATCAATGGTCTGGGTGGCGGACCAATATACTATTTTGGTCTCACGTCTGAATACTCGGCAATTCGTTATAGTGGCGACTGGGGAGCAATGTTCGTCGAAGCTGACAGCCAGCAGATAACCTTCCAATTCATTAACCGTCTTGGGGAAGTGATTGATACCTATCAAATGACCAGATAGGTAAACACACATGCGGGTTGACACACAACCGTGGTTGACACACATCCCGATAAGCCTTGACAAAATTCTATATTTTGTGATATATTTTTCCAGCTTAACACAATCTTAACCTTAGAAAGGAAAGCGTGCTTCATGATCTACCAAGTTTATAAAATGTTTCGAACTCGCACCACAGCTATTGGGGGTGGTGTGGATTCACCTTGTCGGAGTGCGCTTGTTGATCGATTGTAGAACCGATTAAGTCTCTAAAAAAGCCACGGGCGTGCTCCAATCCCGTGGCTTTTATGATTAATTTAAGAAGCCTGCTTTCCAGCCACGGGTTTTCCCGTGGCTTTTTTCATGAGGAGGTAAAAATGTACGAAGCGGTTGTTGTACAGGATGCTTATAAAAAATTTGGTAAACACAAAAACCCAATATGGAAACGTCTCTCAAAAGTAAACGGCAAGTCTAAAAACGCCGTATTGAGGAAAACAAACATCAATGGCAAAAACCGGGTTGTTGTAGCTGTCGACCATGTCTCATTCACTGTTATGCAAGGAGAGATTTTTGGTGTGCTAGGTCCTAATGGATCCGGAAAGTCCACCTTGATCCGGCTGCTCGCCACCCTGCTCCTTCCTGATGATGGGAATATCCGGGTGTTCGGTTACGACGTTGTGCGCCAGCCCATGCTTGTGCAGCGACTGATCAACCGTGTCTCGGTTGAAGCCAGCTTCTTCAAGAAGCTCTCGCCAATGGAAAACCTGGTATACGGCGCCCGTCTATACGGGATGAGCGGTGCAGAAATCCGCCGTCAGGTCCTGGAAATACTAACGAGGTTGGGTTTAGAGGAGAGATCAATCTACAAGCCCATGGAGGAGATGTCGCGCGGCATGCAGCAGAAAGTCGCAATAGCGCGTGCCCTGCTTTCAAGCCCACGCTTGCTGCTCCTGGATGAGCCAACGACTGGTCTCGATCCACGTTCGAAACTTGAAGTTCAGGATGTGATTCGCGAATTGCGCGACGACCACGGCACCACCATCCTGCTCACGACTCACGACATGGTGGAAGCAGAGAATCTGTGCGACCGGGTTGCGATCATCGACAGCGGAAAAATCGTGGCTCTTGACACTCCTCATGCGTTGAAAAACAATCTAAACGGCGGCGGGAGCGAAATAACCCTAGAGGATGTATTCCTCGAACTGATTGGCAAGAAATTAGACGCTGAAAGCCATGGCAAATAATCGGGCGATCTCAGCCAGCCAGTACGATAAAGAAACCCCAATACTGGCTGGCGCACCCGAGCTAACATTCTCGATGGAGCTATCGATATGGCAACACTCACACATGAATTAAAAGCAACTTACGCTTTTATGGAACGAAATGCCAACCTGGTCAAGCGATACTGGTCATGGGAGATGGTCTGGTTGGTTTACTCGATCGCAAACAGTTTATCCGTAAGTTATATTGGATTGGGTATGGTAATGATCGCAGGGACGCAGAAAGCGGATGGACAATACCTGGTGCTGTACCTGGTGGTTGGCACGCTCGTATGGCGATACCTTTCGATAATATTTTACTGGATCACGGACGTGATAGGCATGGAACGCTGGGAAGGGACTATTGAGTACACCCTCATGGCTCCCATCCGGCGCGTCACTCACATGGCTGGTCAAACTATATTCGCAGTCCTATACAGCCTGGTATTCACCGGGATCATACTGGCTGTCACGGTAGTCCTTTTTAAAATCGATTTAAGCTCCGCCAATATGTGGGGGGCAGTCCTCATGCTCCTAGCCGGCAGCTTTTCTTTCATCGGTTTCAGCATAATGGGGTCGATACTGCCTCTGCTGTTTCCCGAACGAGGTTCTCAGATGACGCATGTGATAATCGCGCTGCTCCTGCTGGTATCCGGTGTGTATTATCCCGTAGAAGTGCTGCCCGAATTCCTGCAAAAGTTGTCCAAGTTAAGCCCCGCAACTTATGTGCTGGATGGCACACGTCTCGCCTTGCTTAAAGGATCTGCCATACGAGAGCTCTGGTCATTTATCTGGCCGACGTTGATTATGGGTCTCATAGCCATACCAACCGGGTTGTGGATTTTTAACCAAGCCGAAAGCTACGCAAAACGGACTGGTAAGTTGCACCGCAATGGATAACTAAGACAATTTATCCTTTGCTAAAGAGAACCGGCTGAAGTTAAACCGTAGATAGACAACACGATTTGAAAATAAAAAATAGACAAAAGCGAAAAATCTCTCGAATAATCAAGGAAATGAAGATGAAAACATTGACACAAAATAACTATATCCAGTTGCTAGATGCCCCAGCGATTCCTGGATTGGTCTTCCGGGGCTTTCTAGGTGAATCGGATTTCCCTATAATGGCAACTGTGATGCAAAGCTGTAGAAATGTCGACCAAATTGAACGCGCCGATAGCGCTGAAGATATAGCCCGCAGATACAGGCATTTGGCCAAAAGCGATCCATATAAAGACATGCTGTTTGCCGAAGTTAACGGGCAGGTTATTGGGTATGGACGTGTAAGCTGGCGGGAAGAATTAGACAAAACCCGCATTTACGAGCAATTTGGTTACGTGCTGCCAGAATGGCGGGGCAGAGGTATTGGCAGGGCAATGCTACATTACCACCAACGCCGCCTGCTCAAGATCGCGGCAGGACATCCCAAAAATGCAGTTCGGTTTTATGAATCATGGGCGGCAGATACAGAAACGGCAGCCAGTGCATTGTTCCTGGATGAGGTCTACACAGTCGTGCGGTATTTCTTCGAGATGGTGCGCCCGGACCTGGATGATATACCGGAAGCGCCTATGCCTTCCAATCTGGAAGTACGACCTGTGCTCCCTGAGCACTACCAGGCAATCCACGACGCCAGCCTGGAGGCTTTCCGCGATCATTGGGGGTACAGCGAAGATCAAGAACAGACCATCGAAGAATATCTAGAGGACCCAAACTTTGATCCCACCTTATGGCGGGTAGCATGGGATGGCAGTGAAGTTGTGGGAATGGTGCGCAGCTTTATTAATCCAAAAGAAAATGCCGAGTATAATCGCAAACGCGGTTGGACTGAGGAAATCTGTGTACGCCGTCCATGGCGCAGGCGTGGGCTGGCACGCTCATTACTTGTTCAAAGTCTGCATGCAGTAAAAGAACGAGGGATGCAGGAAGCTGGTTTGGGTGTTGACACCCAAAACCCGTCAGGAGCTCTCCATTTGTACGAAAGCGTTGGGTTTAAATCTATGAGGCTATGGTCGATTTTTCATAAAAAATTCTAAGGTTCATAAAACCCGGGGTAACGAAACCCTTGGCTTAATTGCTGGCTGATACTAAAAACATTCAAATCAAAAATAGGTATCCTTATGATTATTCGGGCAGTTTTCTGGGACCTGGGCGGCGTGCTGGTGCGTACTGAGGATCATACTACTCGGGAATATCTCGCCATCCGACTGGGAATGTCAAGAACAGAACTTGAGAACTTGGTCTTCGCGGGCGATTCGGGGCATCGCGCCCAGCTTGGCGAGATCAATGCAGAACAGCACTGGCAGAACCTAGGTTCAATTCTCGGTCTTGAGATAGAAGAGATGACCGGGTTTCAACAAGATTTCTGGGGTGGTGACCGGTTAGACACTGCGCTGATCGAATATATCCGCGCCCTGCATACGCACCACAAAATTGGTCTAATCAGCAACGCATTTTCTGACCTGCGCCATATGATCACCAACGTTTGGAATATTGAAGACGCTTTTGACGACATGACAATCTCGTCCGAGGTCGGCATTAGAAAACCTGATCCGCATATTTTCCAGATAGCGTTGGAGCGGCTTGACGTACAACCACATGAATCCATATTCATAGACGATTTCCCGCACAACGTCGATGGAGCACGAAATATCAATATGCATGCCATCCACTTTCAGACCCGGGATCAAACGCTATCGGAGCTAGAAAACCTATTGAACGAGAGCCAAAGATGATGAATCACGAGCTTACTTATTTGAGCATCACAGAAGCATCTAAATTAATTACACAACGAGATATCTCTCCTATCGAATTGGTTCAAGCCCACCTGGAGCGCATCGAAGGTATTGACCCAATCGTAAACAGCTTCATCACGCTCACTGCAGATGATGCCCGGCAGCGAGCCAAGCAGGCTGAGGCTGACTTGTTACGTGGAGCAACGACCAAGAACGGGGCATTCGACCCGTTGTTTAGTATTCCACTGGCAATAAAAGACCTGTATGAGACAAAAGGCGTACGTACAACTGCAGGGTCAACTTTCTTCGCTGATTTTGTCCCTGATGAAGACTGTGTCGTGGTCGGAAAGTTATCAACACCAGGCGGAATCTCTCTGGGCAAGCTAAACATGCACGAGATCGCTCTTGGGGTTACTAATGTCAACCCACATTTTGGCGCTTGCAGGAATCCGTGGAGTACTGCTCGTATATCAGGTGGATCCTCCGGTGGTTCAGCGTCTGCACTTGCTGCTGGATTATGCCTGGGTGCGATGGGCAGCGATACCGGAGGTTCCATAAGAATTCCGGCTTCCTTGTGCGGGGTAGTGGGGCTTAAACCGACATACGGTCGTATCAGCCTGCGCGGTGTGATCCCCCTCAGTCGGAATCTCGATCACGCCGGTCCGATGGCACGACATGTAATGGACGCTGCCTTGATGCTGCAAACCATTGCTGCTTTCGACCCACACGATCCTTATTCGATCAATATACCCAGCGACGATTACACAACAAACATCAACAAAGGAGTTAAGGGCTGGCGTATTGCCCTAGCAGATGATGAATTCTTCGCAAAGACCGAACCTGCAATAGAACAAGCTGTACGTGATGCAGGGTTAATATTCGAAGCACTTGGCGCTCATGTTGAAGCGGTCCGGTTTCCCGGCGCACGTCTCGCTGCACGGTCCAACGGCTTAATGACGGTCAGCGACGCGGCCGCGTTTCATCAAAATCATCTCCAGGAAAATCCGCAGGGGTTCGGTGATGATGTCCTGCAGCGTTTGAAAGCCGGTCAGGCAATCACGACCGCTGAATATATCCAGGCTCGACATGCACAAACAAAACTGCGCAGGCAGTTTGAACGCTTTTTCGAGAACTTTGATATCCTGCTCACCCCCACGACACCAGTACCAGCACCATTAATTGAAGGTCCGGATGCAGTCGAACAGGCGCGCCTGCTGACACGCTATACAGCTCCGTTTAACCTGACCGGTCTTCCCGCCATATCATTGCCATGCGGCTTTACTTCCGGTGGGCTCCCGATTGGACTACAAATCGTTTGCCATCCCTGGGGAGAAGCGCGTCTATTGAGAGCAGCCTTTGCGTACGAAGGAGCTACGACGTGGCATCAAAGACACCCCTTCCTATGATTCGCAGTTTCAACCGGCCAGCGCGCCTATTCCTGGTCGCCACACTCATCAATGGGATCGTTTTCAGCATCTGGTGGCTGTTCTTCAATTTCTATATCCTAGAACTCGGCTTCAGCCGTGAATATTTAGGTCTGGTTATCTCAACGACTTCCGCTGCCGCCCTTCTTTTAGGCATCCCGCTGGGCGTACTATCCGACCGAATTGGACGGAAGAAAGCCATGATTTGGGGGGTGAGTATTTATATCGTTGCTATGGGGCTTGAGGTCCTCGTACTAAACCCGAACATGATTCTTGTGATGGCCTTCATAAGCGGAGCCGGTCACACGCTTTACTTTATCAGCCAACCCCCATTCATGATGAAAGTATCAAATGCCCAAAACCGCACCCTCT
>CBFDCK010000099.1:0-12066 GCA_965603285.1 uncultured bacterium | reverse complement strand
GTGCTGTCCAGGGATAAGTTGCCTGTAAGGGTACCCTCGTCGAAAGGTACGCGCGCGATCACCGCCACATCCATCTCCACACAAGCGGGGAAGAGTTCGTCTTCCGGGTTCTGGTCGAAGATATTGTAGATCACCTGCACCGCGTCGACCAGCCCGCTGCGTACAGCTTTGACGCCGTTCCACGGCTCCCAACGGTTGATGCTGATCCCGAAGGCATGGACCAATCCCTGAACGCGCAGTTCATCCATCTTATTAACCCAGCGGTCGTCTTCCAGCCACGAATCTTCCCAGGTGTGGAATTGCATGAGGTCAAAGCTTTCCAGACCGGCGTTCTTCAGGCTGGTATGTACATACTCCTCGATATGATCGGGTGGGAAACAATCACCCAGGCTGTACTCGCGCTTGCTGGGCCACATGGAATTTTTGGGTGGAATCTTTGTGGCTGTGTAAAGCTTCTTGTCCGGGTTGGCGCGCACGATTTGTCCCAGAAGATCCTCGCTGTGACCGTCGCCGTAGGCCCAGGCTGTGTCGAAAAAATTGCACCCCAGGTCGACGGCGAGCTGTAATGAGCCAAGCGACTGGGCGTCGTCCGATTCTGTCCAGCCTGCCATACCCCACATCCCGTAACCAATCTCGCTGACCATCCATCCTGTTCGTCCAAACTGGCGGTATTCCATAATAGCTGCTCCTTCATTAGAGAAATATATTGTACCTACCGGGATTATATCCGGGATATTATCCTTAAGCAAAAAATATTCGTCATCACCACCAACCGATTTCAGTTTACAGAAACTTGCGCAGGTAAGTCGCCTAAGGCGATTTTTCACCCACCCCATCCCCATTTAAGATATATAATATGCATACTAATGCACGATCAAATTAAACGCGCCGTCAGTGTAAGCCTTGGAAGCCCCACCCGCGACAAAAAGGTCACCGTAGACCTCAACGGAATGCCAATCTACGTCGAGCGCATCGGTACGGGAGGTAATGCAGACACTGCGCGGCGACTCTTCTCAGAATTAGATGGGGAAGTCGACGCGTTGAGCGTCGGCGGTATTGATCTGTATGTGCGCCTCGACGGGCGCGACTACCCGGTTCATGCGGGTTTGAAATTAGTCAAAGCCGTGCACAAAACGCCTCTGGTCGACGGTAGGTTGCTCAAATACGCTTTAGAGATGCGCGTCCTTGAACTAGCAGAACCAGCCCTGGGGGGTATACCTCACTTCAACACAGCTTTCATCCCCTTTGGCACCGACCGCATCGGTTTGATCACTGCTGTTAACCGGGTCGCCGACGAGGTTCTTATCGGCGATTTAATGTTCTTGTTCGGGCTTCCATTTCCTGTGCGCGGCCTGGAGAATTTCAAGCGACTGGTGCGACTGCTGCTGCCAGTCGCCGGCTACCTACCCATCTCGATGCTATACCCACCCGGAGCTAAAGAAGAGGGGGTACAACCAAAATTCGACCGCTACTGGGAAGCCGCCGATTTGATCGCCGGAGATATGCACTACATTCGAAAATATTCACCTGATGATCTGAGCGGCAAAACCATCCTGACCAATACGACAACCAATGATGATATTGAACTCCTGCGTGAGCGCGGCGTGACCACAGTGATCACCACTACCCCGCGCTATGAAGGGCGCTCGTTCGGTGTCAACTTGATGGAGGCAGTGCTGACAGCATATTCTGGTAAAGGCAGACCCATGAGCGTCGCTGAACTGAACGAATTGATCGATGATCTCGATCTGAAACCAAGCGTTCAAACTATGAACCAGTAGTTACCTATCCATGATATATCAAATTATCCGCTTACTCCTCAAACTCTTTATTCCTTTGTTTACTCGATTAGAGGTCCACGGCATTGAAAATATCCCCCAATCCGGAAGCGTGATCGCTGTTGGCAATCATATCGGCGTACTGGAAGCGCCCCTGGCTTTCTATTTATTGGACCGCGCAGACATCATCATGCTGGTAGCAAAGAAACACCAGCGTTATGCTCCGGCGCGCTGGCTCGCCAAGCATCTTAATGCTGTTTGGGTAGACCGTTATAACCGTGACTTCAATGCCCTGCGCATCATGCTCAAACGTCTGCAGGAAGGCGGCGTGCTAGTTATAGCCCCAGAGGGTACACGCAGCCCGGATGGAACTTTGCAAGAAGGTCATGATGGAGCCAGTTATCTAGCAGGCAAGACCGGTTTACCGCTCTTGCCTGAAGCGACGATTGGAACTCTAGACAAGGACGTGAAAGCCCATTTGCTGCGCTTACGGCGTATCCCCGTGATTGTAAGGTTCGGGAAAACATTCACCTTGCCTCCAATTCATGGGAAAGACCGGCACGAGGTATTGAAACATAACACAGATGAGATTATGTGCCGCATTGCCGCTTTGCTGCCACCCGAATACCGCGGCGTATACGCAGATAATCCCCACGTGCAAGAACTGCTTCAGGATTGATCGCACTACAAAGCCGATAGTTTTTATCCCATTAATGTACTCCTCGTGATATAATCACTGGCATCAATAATTTTTCTCCTAATACTAGCAACACGGAGGTTCGCTGATGGAAATCACAACAACCCAATATAAGAGCTGTGACCTGGTCAAAGCAAGCGGGCGTGTGGACAGTAACACGGCTCCCGATATGGACAAGGCTTTTGAAGAGATAATCAACGCTGGTCGTCATAAAATCATATTGAATATGAGCGACGTTGAATTTATATCCAGCGCCGGTCTACGCGTGCTCATCAGCACACAAAAAGAATGCAAAAAGCTCAACCGCGGTGAACTCGTCTTATCTGCAGTACCCGAGCGTGTGTACACCGCTTTGGATCTGGCGGGCTTCGTTCCTCTTTTCAAGATCACTGATAATGATACCGATGCCGTCGGTTTGTTTTAATATTGATAACGGGGATAACCGGCAGCAGCCCAAGCTATGACCGAAAAAAATCCGAATACAAACTTAACTCGAGAGCTGGCGAATGGAGCCCCAAAAAAATCGACTCAATCGGCAACTTTCCCCGCTCAATTTAAAAGCCTCGATGAAGTACGAGAGTTCACCGCCCGGCAAGCTGAAGCGTGTGGTTTTGAGCCAGATGAGATATATGCCGTCAAAATGGCTGTTGATGAGGGTTTTACCAACATCGTCGAACACGCATATGGGGGAGAGTGCCAAGAAGAGATTGAGTGTTCATGCCAAACCAACGACGAAGGTCTTACGATCACCCTGATAGATTGTGGTCAACCTTTTAATCCATTAGAAGTGCCTGAGCCCGATTTGGAATCTGATCTTGATGATCGAATGATCGGAGGCTTAGGCCTGTTTTTTATCCGTCAACTCATGGATGAAGTTAGCTTTAACTTCGTTCCAAAATCAGAGGGGGAGGGTGAATGCAACGTCCTCACAATGAAAAAGCGTAAGAAGAGGACAGATTGAACGAAAGTTGGCACTTAGAGCAACTATCCCTGGTGCGCCAGGTAAGCGCCGAAATCGTCAACCTGCGTGATCTGGACGAGCTTTCCCGCCGGGTTGTAAAATTAATCCAGCATAGCTTTAATTTCTACTACACAGCCATATTCACCCTGGAGCCCGGGCAGGATGTCTTGCGATTCCGAGCCAGCGCCGGTCCGGTACACTCGAACATCACCCCCAACGAAAGTGCTTCTGGAGAGATGCGTGCGCCTACCTTAGCAATCCGACTGGGGGAGGGCATTATCGGTCACGTCGCCCTGACCGGGCAGGAACTAGTGGCAAACGATGTTCGCCTTGAAGCTAGCTATCTGGATGAAGAAATGCTTCCGGAGACTCGTTCTGAAGTTACACTGCCGTTAAAGATCGAAGAGCGCGTGCTCGGCGTGCTTGACATTCAAAGCAACCAACCACAGTGTTTTCAAGAAACGGACATGCTCACTTTGAGAGCTCTGGCAGGGAATATCGCAGTGGCTGTTGAAGGCGCGCGCATGTACAGCGCCTTACAACGTCACACTGACCATCTGGCGACGATCTCAGAGGTGAGCAGAGCGATCACTTCGATCTTAGACAAGGATGAACTGTTCACTAAAGTGGTAACCCTGATCCAAAAACGATTCGGGTACCCTTTTGTACACCTGTTCGCTGTACAACCGGAGCACCACAATATTGTTTACAAAGCTGGCAGCGGCTCGCATAACCAGGAATTTCTAATAGGAGGTCTTGTTTACGATATTGGTGATCCAGAGGGTATCATCCCCTGGGTTGCGCGACATGCTGAGCCCGTACTGGCAAACGATGTGGAGCTAGAGCCTCGCTACCGTTCCTCAGGCTTATCGCCCGATGAGACCCTCTCAGAGCTGGCAGTACCTGTGATCTTTGGCGAAACTGTGTTGGGGGTGCTTGACGTCCAGAGCGATCACCGGCATGCCTTTGACGATGAAGACCGCTTTGTGTTCGAAGCCCTGGCGGATAATATCGCGATCGCGATGCGCAATGCGGCTTTATATCACTCGGAACAATGGCGCCGCCAGGCAGCCGATAGCTTGAGCGAAGTTGCCGGGCTGCTTTCCGAAGACGTAGACCTGGATGTTATCCTTGAATCAGCTCTCACTGAACTGGAGCGTTTATTGCCGTTGGACGTGGCGGCAATCTGGCTGTTGGATGAAAACACTCCAGCAGACTCGCTTTTAGACAGACCGCCCCTGCGCCTTGCTGCTGTCCACGGCATGGGCAGCGAGGCTCTCGAAAGGTATATAGGCTCGAATCCGGAAGAGATAGAACAATCCCATGCCCAATATGAACTGACAGGAAAACCACAACCCACATCCGCATGGCTTGGGGAAGCCATCGGAGCCGGTCATCCAATAGTCCGTACCCCGCAGTCACCTTACGAACCGCTGGGAGCTGCCCTGGCCTTCCCACCCAATTATTCTGCCATAGCCGCGCCGCTGCGAGTTGGCGAACAGGAACTGGGTGTGCTCACCTTAGCCCACCGGACAGCAGGGAGGTATGGGGGAGGAGCGCGGGCATTGACGACTACTTTTGCCAATTATGCTGCGGTAGCTATTGGAAACGCACGCCTCTATGAAGCCGCCTACGAGCAAGCATGGATATCTACAATGCTGCTGCAGGTCTCAGAAGCGCTTCAGTCACTGACTAATTTGAATGATCTGCTGACCACTGTTATTGATTTCACACCCATGTTGGCTGGAGTAAAGGGAGCAATCCTTTATTTGTTAGATGACGACGGGACATTTATGCCCGCCGCGGCTTCGGGACTGAGCACTGCGCAGCAAACCGATTTTGAGCACTGGCGCTTCGCTCCCGGCGATGTCCCAGCTCTGGACCAACTGATCACAGAACGCCAGCCCGTGATCCTCAGCCTGGATGAAGAAGATGCATCCCTGTATAGCATTTTCCACGCTGATGAAGATGACCAACATCCCCCCGATTCCGAGCTGTTCGTTCTGGTGCCGCTAATGACACATAGGGAAATTTTGGGGGCATTCTTGATCCACTACAGCAGCGAACCGACCGGGAGTCAACCCGGTAAGGGATTGGAACCATTCTTCGACGAGACTCTCCCAGTTGTCCAGGGGATTGCCAACCAGACAGCGACCACAGTAGAGAATATTCGCTTGCTCAAATCTCAAAAGGAAGAAGCCTACCTTTCAGTAGCACTGCTGCAGGTTGCACAGGCGGTTGTCAGCGCCCAGGACCTGAATGAGGTCATGGGATCTATTGTTCGCATCACACCGATTTTAGTAGGTGTAGATCGTGCGGCTATCTATTTGTTTGGTAAAGCCAGCTCAACCTTCCATCTTGGGGAAGCCTACGGTTTCCATCCTACTGCAGAGGAGCTAACCACGGTCACTCCCGCTGAATTCCCACTTCTAGATGCCGTCCAAAAAGGGGTTGAAGTGCTGGCCATCCCACTTTCCCCCGCTGAGGAAGAATCCAGCAGCGTTACCGAGGTGTGGAGCAGGCATGATGCATCTAACATCAAAAAAACGAACGAATTGCTTGAAAGTAAAGACCGCCTGCTGATTGCTTTCCCACTGTTCGTGAAAGAAGATGTCCTCGGGGCTCTCCTGGTTGAAGAAAGGCGCCCGGCTCCCGGTAAAAGCCATTCCAGTCGTGACTCCATCTGGCAGACGCGCGAGAGGCGTTTAGAAATCATCACTGGAATCTCCCAGCAAGCCGCTGTGGCGATTCAAAACGACCACCTGCAGCATGAAATGGTTGAACGTGAGCGTTTGGAGCGCGAAATGCAGTATGCGCGCGAGATTCAAAAGATGTTCTTGCCCCGCAGATTACTCGATTTGCACGGCTGGGATTATGAAGTCCTGTGGCGAACAGCGCGCCAGGTTGGCGGCGATTTTTACGACATTTTTGAGCTTCCCCACAAGCGTCTGGGGGTAATCATTGCCGACGTGGCTGACAAAGGGATGCCAGCCGCTTTATTTATGACCATGATACGCACTCTGGTTCGTGAAACTGTACAGAAGTTTGATGACCCAGTAGAAGTGTTGGAACATGTAAACAAGATAATTCTTCCCGATGCCCAGAAAGGCATGTACGTCACTATGGTGTACGGCGTCTTGTGCCTTGAAACCGGTGAATTTAAGTATGCAAATGCCGGGCACAATCTACCTCTAATACTGCGCCTCAGATCGGACGAATTAGAACGTCTGGAGAGGGGAGGCATGGCGCTGGGTGTGATGGATGGGTACCAGATTAAGGGCAAAACTACCCTGCTGGACCACGGCGATTGCCTGATTCTGTATACCGATGGCATTACCGAAGCCTTTTCCCCAGGCGGACAAATCTATGGCGAAGATCGTTTGTTAACTGCAATCCAGGACGTACACAAACATGCTCCTAATGAGCCAGAGGGCACATCAAATCTCGCTAAGATCGTCCTGGAGACGATTGACCAATCCGTGAGTTCGTTTATTAACGCAGACTCTCTCTCTGACGACCTTACTCTGGTAATATTCAGCCGCCAAACTCCGCAGGAATAAAAAAAATCACCGGACGTGGGGGGGGCACGCCCGGCAATTTAAGGAGGGTCACCGGAAGCCCAACACAGAGTACGTGCTGATAGCTTTCCGATGACACGACACCTGTTATACCAATAAATGGGAGGGCAGGTGTCGGCGGCATAAATATACCCCATTTTGGTCTAAATGGCATTAGAAATGAATTAGAAATCGCCGACTGAGTTTATCCGAATATTAACTCTCAATCTCTCCCTCATCCCCCGAATTAAAAATCTGCAGCCAATCTTCCAGCTCCTGTAGGCTGAGATTTACCTCTGTGCCCTCACCCTGCTCCTGTCCTTTATCAAAATGAACGCGTGTCAAGTAAACGGCAAACTCTTCAGACGAGAGAACCCGGGCCCTTTTAGCGCGCGCTGCGGCTTGTACGGCATGGTCAGAACTCACCACCGTGTAATTGCGTGCTGAGCCCCCCAGGCGGGACAATTTTTCACTAATAGCGTCATCCGCAGTTCTCCCCTGGCGGACAAACCTGGCGGTTACGGAGCCAAAGCTGCGCGCCCGCGCCCCGCCCGGTGGAGCGTTATCGAAGTATATTTCCACCCGCTTTCGCTCCCGGCGGCAGAACTCTTGCAACAGCTCTATCAACTGATTCTCATCATCGATTTCGTCCAGGGAGATGCCGGGTGTTTTTGGGATCAAATTGTGACCGTCAATGATATAAGGCATACACTTTATCCTGTGTGCAAGGCGCCATAGATGCGAGCGTGTCCGTTTCACACTTCATCCAAAAGCAGTCTTACTAAAAGTCCCTACATTGTATTTTTAAAATCACCACACGTCAATTAAAAAATATGCTATCATTTCCCGTGGAGAGTACAACATGAAGGGTTGGAAGCGCTTGCTCTATTACCTAATGATAAATGTGCTGGTCTCCGCATGCACGATTCTCACGATTCTGGTGGTATGGGAACGCACACACAACACGCTGCCGGGAAGTTTAATCTCCACGATCCGCGGTACTGATCTCAATCCAGCAGACGCTAGCGCCACCCCACTTCCCGAGAATGATCTCCTCCCTGAAGCTACACCCACAGAGTCCTTTTTCGCTTACCAGGTAGTCTCGGGGGATACTTTTGAGAGTATCGCCGAAGAATATGACATGAGTGCGGAAGAATTAATCGTCATTAACGGTTTCACCCAATCTCAGCCCCTGGGAGAGGGAGAAGTTCTGCGAATACCCGTTCACCCCAAAGGGAGCGTGGTCATTGACAGCGTGATCGGCGCCGGCGATTTAGAAACGGAGAGCGTGCTCCTCAAGCATCGTGGTGATGGCGAGCTCTCGCTCAGCGGCTGGCGCTTAGAAAATCAGGAGGGTGGCATTTATATTTTCCCCCAGGTACCTGAGTTGGTACTTTACAAAAACGGTGCTGTCTATGTGCACACACGCACTGGGGCTAACTCCGTGGTGGACCTGTACGGTGGGCTGAATAGTCCGGTCTGGCATTCTGGCGAAGAGGTGACTCTACGGGATGCAGCAGGTAATGTGCGCTCTACCTACACCATACCATAAAAGTCTTGCTTCCCTCCAATTGCAACGCACCAGAGTAAACAGATCAAAGAAATTAGATCTATCACCGAAAAAAAGAAGACCAAAGGTTGACCTCAAAGAATCTCTCTGATAGACTCTTAACATGACCCTAGCCCTATACCGCAAATGGCGCCCCCAAACCTGGGATGAAGTGATCGGTCAGGATCACGTGGTCGACACACTTTGCAACGCTTTAAAGGCTGAGCGGATCGTGCACGCCTACCTGTTAGCTGGGCCGCGCGGCACCGGCAAGACTAGCGCCGCTCGTTTACTGGCAAAGACCGTCAACTGCCTATCTGAAGACCCGGCGCTGCGACCGTGCGGGGAATGCGATCACTGCCAGGCTCTCAATGAAGGTCGCTTCTTGGATCTGATCGAAATCGACGCGGCCTCTAACACCAGCGTGGACGATGTGCGCAACCTGCGCGACAAGATCAACTTCCTCCCCAACCAGGGTCGCTACAAGGTTTACATCATAGATGAAGTCCATATGCTCTCCACAGCGGCTTTCAATGCTCTGCTGAAGACCCTGGAAGAGCCGCCTGCGCATGCCATTTTCGTGCTGGCGACCACCGAAGCGCACAAGATCCCTGCCACAGTTACCTCACGCTGCCAGCGCCACGAGTTCCGGCGCATATCTATCAATGAGATCATCGCCCAATTAATAAAGGTGACCCAAAGCGAGGGCATCCAGGCGAGTGATGAGGCATTGGAACTGATCGCCCGCCAGGCTACCGGCTCGATGCGCGACGCCATATCGCTGCTCGACCAGTTGGCTTCTACCGGCAAGGAGATCACCCTGGGGATGGCTCAGGATGTGCTGGGCACCGCCACCAACCAAGCAGTTTTGGACTTAATGGATGCAGTTATATCAAACGAAGCCCCGGCTGGTTTAAACCAAATTCACACCACATTGGACGCCGGGGGGGACCCGCGCCAGTTTGCGCGCCAGATCGTGGATTATCTGCGAGGTCTGCTTTTAATAAACATGGGCAACAAGAAGCAGAGTAAAGATACTGCAGATGTGAAGCTGCAGATGGAAAAGCACGCCAAACAGTTAAGCGTCGATAAACTCCTGGACCTGATCCGGGTTTTTAACCACGCTGCCTACGAAGCGCACGCCTCCTGGCAGCCCGCCCTGCCGCTTGAAATGGCCTTTCTGGAGGCAATTGAAACCACAACTACACCCGTAAAGATAAAAGAGGCTCCAGCACAGATGGCGCCAGAGAGAAAAACCCCAGCTGAAGCTGAAAAGGCAGCCCAAAAAACACAAGAACCAGCCATCGAAGTAAGTCCCCAGGATCAGGAAGCAATGCAGTCCCTCAACCAGGCATGGGGAGAGATCATTAAACAGGTTCGCCGGGACAACCCCAAGGCATACGGTCTTCTCAATTCAACAAAATCGCGCTACATCAAGGGCAACCAGGTAGTGCTGTGCTTCAATTCCGAAATAGTAAAACAGTTGATGGAAAAAGAAGATAACATCGAAACCTTCCGCCAGATCCTGGTACAGGTTCTTCGAAAAGACCTGATCGTGCGCTGCGAAGTGGATTCCACCAAACGAAACACCATCCCGCCTGAATTGGGCGATGATGGCATGGTGGCGGCTGCCGTGCGCGACCTGGGCGCAGAAATTGTAGACATCCAATAATTATTTGCGGAGGAATATATGGCAAAGGGATTCAAAGGTGGGAAACGACCCAGCCCGACGAATATGATGGGGCAATTGCAAAAGCTGCAGGAACAGATGCAAGAGATCCAAGCTCAACTGACTGAAGAGACTGTTTCCGCCTCTGCGGGCGGCGGTGCGGTCACGGTCGCCGTGACGGGCGACCAACGCTGCCAGGCAATCCATATAGATCCCGAAGTGCTGCAGGATGTTGATGCAGAAATGCTGCAGGACATGATCCTAACGGCTTTAAACAGCGCATTGGACCAATCGCGTGAGTTGGCTGCTGAACGGATGGGACCGCTGACAGGCGGTTTGCCCTTCTAGATGTCCCTCCCAGAACCGATCCAAAATCTGATCAACAACTTTTCACGCCTGCCGGGAATCGGCCCCAAAACCGCCTCACGGTTGACGTTCTACCTGCTGCGCGCCCCCGAAGACCTGGCGCGCAATCTGGGCGAGTCGCTGTTGGAATTGAAGTCCGGCACCACATTCTGCCGCACCTGCTTTAACATCACCGCTACCGGTCGCGACGAATGCGAAATCTGCACCAGCAAGGAGCGGGAGGGAACGCTGGTATGCGTGGTGGAGGAACCGCTCGACGTGCTGGCACTGGAACGCACGGGCGGTTTTTTAGGGCGCTACCACGTGCTGCACGGAGCGCTATCACCGATTGAAGGCATTGGACCTGAAGACCTTAAGATTCGCGAGTTGATCGAACGTGTGAAGGTTGGTGGCATAAAGGAGATCATCCTGGCGACCAACCCCAGCATGGAGGGTGATTATACTGCTGCCTATATCACCCAGCAATTAGAACCCCTGGACGTGCGGCTGACGCGCCTGGCGCGCGGACTGCCGGTGGGAGGAGATTTGGAATATGCCGACCAGAGCACGCTGCTGAGGGCTCTGGACGGCAGGCAGGAGATGGGGTAGAAAATTAAAGCCCTTTTACGATCCGTCGCAACCCTCTTGCATGACCGGCTTCATCTGCTGCCATTTCTTCAAGTTTAAACTTTAATTCAACAAATCCCAATTCCTCAGCCAGTTTGGCGTGTTTCATATAACTCGCCACGTCGTCTTCTTCCATTTTAATATCCAGATTTAACATATCCTTCAGAGAATCAGGCTTATCAAAGCTCTTTGGTGTTGTTGTAGGCTCTCCTCCAAGATCAATGATGTAATCCGTCAAGAAAGAGGCATGACCGAGCTCATCCTCAATCTCCTCTGCGAACATCTCTCTTAACTCAATTCCCATAACACCAAAGGAATGACCTGCCTGATAGTTATATCGGATCACCGTTCCCCACTCGGCTGCCAGGTCTTCATTAAGTCCCTTAATCAGTTCTTCTTTTGACATATCTTACTCTCCTTTTATGATTATTATCTATTATTATGTATATTTGATGATCAGGACCATGTAAAAGTTACATTTATGAAAAGTTTCTAATTTTAGTGCATTTATTTATGGACAAATTTTAACCGAATTAATATCCCCCATTTAGCGTGGTATCAGGTGTATTGCGCTGGCTTTGAAAGTCGCGCTCACCGTTTTGCCTTCCACCAACCCTAAATCTTCAGTCGAGGCGCGGGTGATCAAAGCTACCAGCGGAAATCCGCAATCGACCTGGACGCGTACCAGCGGACCCTGAGGGATAATGCGCCTAATCCTGCCCTGAATGCGGTTGCGTGCGCTCGAGGCGGGTGTACCCTCCCCCCGGGGCGTCCTCCCGTCCGGCCACAGGGTGATGTCCTCCGGGCGCAAACAGAGCATCACCACGCGCCCGATATCCAAATCCCCCACAGCCTCAAAGAGCGCGCCGGAAGCATCTACGCT
>CBFDCK010000098.1:0-12107 GCA_965603285.1 uncultured bacterium | reverse complement strand
TCACGCGACAGCTTGACGCGCTGAGCCTCCCCACCTGAGAGGGTTGGAGCCGGTTGTCCAATGCGGATGTATCCCAGACCCACATCCTGGAGAGTCTGCAGTCGGCTGACCATCTTTGGGAAGGCTGCAAATAGCTCCAAAGCCCCATCGACGGTCAATTCCAGCACCTCTGCTATATTGAGTCCCTTGAAACGTACCTGCAGCGTTTCACGGTTAAAGCGCGCTCCATGGCACACGTCGCAGGGCACATACACATCCGGCATGAACTGCATCTCGATGCGTAATTGTCCATGACCCTGGCAGGCTTCGCAGCGTCCACCGTGTACGTTGAACGAAAAACGACCGGGTTTGTAGCCGCGGATCTTGCTCTCGGGCAGTTCAGCGAACAAACTGCGTACGTGGTCAAATAACCCCGTATAGGTCCCCGGGTTGGAGCGAGGCGTACGCCCGATTGGCGTTTGATCGATACTGATCACCTTGTCCAGGTGTTCTACTCCTTCAATATCATCATAATCACCGGGTTGAGTGCGCGCCCGGTTCAATTGGCGAGCCAACGCTTTGTAGAGAATTTCAACCATCAAGGTGGATTTACCCGATCCCGAGACGCCGGTAATACAGACCAGCTTACCCAGCGGGATGGTCACATCAATATCCTTCAAATTATTCTGGCGTGCGCCGATCACTCTAATCGTTTTTCCGTTCCCTATGCGACGCTCCTCAGGGATAGGGACTTTAAGCTTCCCAGAAAGATAAGCCCCGGTCAAGGATTCTTCGGTCTTCAGGATCTGGTCTACTGTGCCTTCGGCGACGATCCAACCGCCTTGCTCACCTGCACGCGGCCCTAGATCTATCACCCAATCCGAGGTGCGGATTGTATCAGCGTCATGTTCGACAACCATCACTGTGTTCCCCAAATCGCGCAGACCTTCCAGGGTTCGCAGCAGGCGGTCGTTATCCCTCGGGTGCAGTCCAATTGAAGGTTCATCCAGCACGTAAAGAACACCCATCAGCCGCGAGCCGATTTGAGTCGCCAGGCGGATGCGCTGCGCCTCCCCTCCGGAGAGTGAAGCCGCCGAGCGATCGAGGGTCAAATAATCCAACCCGACATCCACCAGGAATCCCAGGCGGTCCTGGACTTCCTTCATGACCCGTTCTGCGATGATTTGCTGTCGCGAGTTGAGAGGTGTATCGGGTCCAAACAAACGGCGCACCCATTCCAAAGTTTGCAGGACATGCCAGCGGGTGACTTCAATTATATTGGCATCCCCCACAGTCACATGCAGAGCTTCCTTGCGCAAGCGCGCTCCCTTGCAGGTCGGACAAACCTGCTCGTTCATATACTCCGACAGTTTCTCGCGAATGTACTCGGAGTTGGTTTCCCGGTAGCGACGCTGCAAGTTGCCGATCACGCCTTCAAAGGCGGTCTGAAATGTTGCCTGGCGACCGTCTCTATTGCGGTAATGTATCGTTACACGCTTGCCCTTCGTGCCGTTCAGAACCAGGTTTAGTTTTTCTGCGGGTAGATCATGAACCGGCGCACCGAGGTCAATATCGTACTCCTTGGCTACAGCTTCCAACGCCTGCCAGTAATACCCGCCTTCTTCGCGAGGACCGCTCCACTCAGAAACTGTAATCGCACCTTGATTAAGAGACAGATTCGAGTCAGGGATCAGCAAATCGGCATCAATTTCCAGTTTGCCGCCTAATCCCTGGCATTCCGGGCAGGCTCCATGAGGGGTGTTGAAAGAAAAAGTGCGCGGTTCAATCTCCGTTAAAACGGAACCGTGTTCTGGGCAGGCAAGATGCTCAGAAAATAAAATGTCCTTACCCTCCTGCTCCCTATCCACTTTTCCATTATCCCCTGTCCCTGCAAATGGGTCGATGTCCTCAGATGTTGGATTCAACCAATGCACCGTCATATAACCATCACCAAATTTCAAGGCGGTTTCGATCGAATCCGTCAAGCGCGAACGTGCCGCCTGGACCTGCTCTTCGTCCTCTGGATGGCGGATGACCAGGCGATCCACTACGGCTTCAACAGTGTGGATTTTATAGCGGTCCATCTGGATGTTTTCGTCCAATTCGTACACCCGACCATCCACCCGGGCACGCACAAAGCCAGTTTTACGGATTTCATCCAGTACAGTCTGGTGAGTCCCTTTTCGAGCGCGCACCAGTGGAGATAGGATGAGCAGGCGAGCCTCATCTGGCAGGGCTTCAATCTTATCCACGATCTCCTGTGCCGATTGGCGGGTCACTTCGCGGCCGCATTCCGGACAGTGCGGGATGCCAGCGCGCGCGTAAAGCAGGCGCAGGTAATCGTATATCTCGGTAACCGTGCCTACCGTTGAGCGCGGATTATGTGAAGCCCCCTTCTGGTCGATCGAAACAGCCGGTGAGAGTCCTTCGATGTAGTCTACGTCTGGCTTATTCATCTGCCCCAGGAACTGGCGAGCATAGGCTGACAGCGACTCGACGTAGCGCCTTTGCCCTTCAGCGAAGATCGTGTCAAACGCCAGGGAGGACTTGCCCGACCCGGAAAGACCGGTAATCACGACAAACTTATCGCGCGGGATATCGACGGTGATATTCTTTAGATTGTGTTCTCGCGCCCCAACGACGCGGATTACATTTTTAGACATTGTTTAATAAAATAGGAATTTCCTTCATTAATTGAACTTGGATATGTGTATGTGGATCATGATTTGAATAGTCCAGCCGATCTATCATTATAGCACATATGTTTTATTAATTCGCCTTTTATACAAAAACTAGCAAACTTTCATTATACCAACAAGGGGGACATTCCATCCAATGAAATCTGAGGTTGCTGGCATCCAGAGAACGGATGCTTAAAGGGCTGGCATCCGAAGAACGGATGCTTGGGCATCGAAAAAGCCGATGCTTGAGCATCAAAAAAGCCGATGCTTAAGACATGCAAAGAACGCATGCATAACTCTTCACTAATGACATAAAAATGGTCCTCTTTGCGAGGCTTGTCCTGAACCTGCGACTGTGAACGACGAGCAAATACCTTGACCATGTACTGGAAAAATACCAATCGGGAATAGCATCAATGCGCGGATTTTAAATAAAAGAGGAGCCTGTTTGGCTCCTCATAGGAGAATGATATTGAAGAGTGATATTTCAGCTGCAGTCTTCAAAAGCTGGTAAGTGACTGTCCAGGGACGCTTTTTGTAGATTTGTGTACACCCGTATAAGGGCGCTGTTGGTCGTGAATGACATCAGCTCATCGTACAGCTCAGCGTCGGCAATCTCGGCATCCACACCAGCCTGGCATGATTCGTCTACGGTCTCAAAAGCCGGCAAACCCTCTGAACTCGGGAATTCAGGCACTGGAATGCCGTACTTCTGGGCCTGGTTGATCAAGGCTGAGGCATGCTTGGCTTCAGACAGGACAATATCGTTGAAAGGTGTAACGCTGCCAAATTTATCCAGCACGCTCTGGTACAGAGCTTGGGCACCGAACTCCTCCTCGATCGCCCTAACCAGCCCTTCGATTTCAGCATCGGAGAGCGGCTCACGGGAACCCTGTCCACCGCTGTTACCTCTACCGGTGCCTGCGCCCTGACCCTTTCCCTGACCGCGGGATTCACCTTGGGAACTGCCTTGACCATAGGTGATATCTTCCTGCCCCATCTCACTTGTACGACCCGTTCCCATCCCACCTGGAGTTTGTTCTTCGTTTTGCTGGTACTCAACAGGTTCGTCTGTTTTATTCTGAGCGCGGCCTTGCCCCCTCCCGCCTTTACCGTAACCCTCACCCGGTGACATTTCTTCGCCCGATGATACTATCTCACTCGATGGCTCTATCTCGACCGATGGTATAACATCACCAGACAACATTTCCTCACCCGATGTCGTCATCTCCGGGGGCAAAGACTGCTCTTCACTACTGTTCAAACTCTGACTATACTCATTCGCTGCAGTTGTTTCATCACATGCTGCTAATCCCAGCAATAGCACAACAACTGCTAAAACCAAAAAGCTAGTTGATAAAATCTTTTTATACATTCGAAATCTCCTTTGATAGATTGGGGACATCGCACTTAAGTTTGACGTCACCCAATTCGTGTGTTTTTTCTTGAATTGCAATTGATGAAGAACTCACCATCTCTTGCAGCATTGTGAGTAATATATCGTATCCAGTTGAAGGAGGCGTGAAGAAGATTTGAAGAAGTTATGAATTCTTCCCCTGGAGATAACTATAGGTTAGAATTAATACGGAAAGCGTAAATTTCGTCAAGGAGTCACAAATATGGGTTTTTTCAAGAAGTTTTCCAACCTAGTTTCATCCCCCGACAAACAGCGCGAGGATTTCGGGTACTGGGTCACTGTACGCTGCGACCGCTGCGGTGAAATCATCCACGCCCGGATCGACTTGCACAACGACCTGAGCATCAATTATGGTGATAAGGGTAAGGTCACTTATTTTTCCCGTAAAGTCCTGACCGGTGAAAAGCGCTGCTTCCAACGAGTAGAGATCGAAATGACATTCAACAAGAAACGCAGTTTGGTCAACCGGCAGATCAGCGGCGGTCAATTCGTTGACAAAAAGTGATCATCTTGAATACTAACTGTATCCAATCAGGATGGGAACAGGGCGACAAACGCATCGAATAATTTCTCAACTTCATAGTCCATAATACTGAGGAGAAAAAATGAGCAGCACAAACCCACTCTGGAAAGTAGCAGGCTTAATAATACTTTTTATTTTTCTAGTTTCCGTGGCATGTTCCGGTTTTTCGAGTTCCCAAGAAACAGACACACTCGCGAGAACGCAAACCTCGTTGGCGAGCACGTCCGATGCCCTGCAGACAGCCGCATCCCAATCCCAAGCGACCCAACCTCCACCACCCGAGCAGCCCACCCAAACCCAACCTGAGGTCGAGACACAGGCTGAACAAACAGAACCCCCACCCTCGCTGACACCGAGTGGTGCAACCATCAACGCCAGCGTCAACACAAACTGCCGCGCAGGTCCGAGCGCGGATTATAAAGTCTTAGGCTATCTTTTGAAAAACCAGGTTTCCGAAGTGCAGGGACGCGACAATTCGCGGATATGGTGGTACATAGAAAATCCGGAAAAATCTGGTGAGTATTGTTGGGTGTGGGGTGAAACGACCCAGGTCCAGGGGGATATCAGCAATTTACCTATCATCACACCTTCCCCGCCTCCTACGCCTCAAGAAGTAGCATTCACTGCCTCTTTCACAGGGATCAACTCTTGCGGCGGAAAATCTGACCACATCTTCCAGATAAACAATGAAGACACAAAACTGGAGTCTATGCGCTTCACACTGGAATTCGTATCTGGAGGTGCACCGATTTTCGGTCCGGCAACACATAACACACCATTTATGACATCTAACAGCGAATGCCCACCTGGTGCAGACAATTTACCACCCGGGGCGACTGGTTATGTTGGTGGTGGAGAGATCGAATATGCAATGCTGGTTGGCGAAACGTTACGCGCAACCATCAAGCTCTGCTCTGAAAATGACATGAAGGGAGTTTGTCAAACGAGGACGGTCGAATACACACTACATTAGATTATCAGCATCATCGGCAGACGGTTCACGTTTTGAATTACAAGAAAGAGGAAAAGATTGTGGAACACAACCAGCATCTGCGGACAATCTGGCTCCAGGTGCATTCGGTTTTGTAGGCGGAAGGGTATCCAGGTTAAGCATACCGGGCGCAATGATGTGCGCCGTCATCAATATCTGCTGCAAGGACGATCTGAACGACGTATACGGTCAGCAAGCCATTGAATTTGTGATGACGATACCTTAGATCAATTATTTCAACAACCTCTCGATAGAGGTTTATGGGAAAATACTAATGAAGAACACTCAGAAGCTATGGATAATCATCGTTGTGCTGGGTTTGATTTTTATTTGTTTAGCTATTGGGTTTACTGTTGATTTTATACCATACAGGCGGGGAGAAGCGGACCAGGCATTCCAGACAAGCACGGCGCTCGCCCAAACTTCAACCGCGCAGGCAGCACCAACCTATACACTTGTCCCCACCGTCACTCAAACCGAAGTTCAAACCGCGACGACCAAAACACCTCCAACGCAGACAGGTGCTCTTACAATCAGGGCCAATGTGGACACCAATTGCCGCTTAGGTCCAAGCACACTTTACGATATTGTGGGGTATCTACTTGCTGACAGACAGTCCGAAGTGCGTGGACGTAATGACACCCAGACATGGTGGTACATCGAGAATCCTGGCAAATCTGGCGCTTACTGCTGGGTTTGGGGTCAGACCACCAACGTGCAGGGGGATATCAGCCTGCTACCGGTAATAAACCCGCCCCCCCCTCCTGAGCGTCCGGAAGTAGCCTATTCGGTATCATTCTCGCGGGTGAGTACTTGCAACGGCGCGACAACAGCAATGTTTGAAGTCGTTAACCTGGGCAGCATGCCCCTGGAATCAGCTAGCATCCGGATTCAAAACCTGGCTAACAATGTGATGTCCAACGGTCCAATCAGCCCAAACGCTCCCTTTACGAATTCGACTTCCGAATGCCCGCCTGGTGCTGACAGCCTGTTGGCGGGTGCATTAGGCTTTGTCGGCAGTAATTTACCCGGAATGACGGCAGCAAAATCCGACTATAAAGCAACAATCACATTGTGTGCTGAAGAAAGCATGAGCGGACATTGCGTAACAACCGTGAGCGAGTTTCTGCATCCATGATAAAAAAACTCCCGCGTTTTTTTAAACCCGCGGGAGATAAAATGTTACTCGCTATCAGTGCTCACTTTTTCCAGTTCTTGCGCCGGTATTGCTTCGCCAACAGAACGGAAGATCAGCTTGTCCTCCTCTTGATCAACGTCGACGATAATTGTATCCCCCGCCGAGAACTCACCTTCTAGGAGGTTGACGGACAACGGGCTCTCAACGTGCTTCTGAAGTGCTCGTTGAAGGGGACGTGCCCCGAAATCTGGGTCAAAACCCGCGTTTACAAGCCAGTCCCGCGCTTCACTAGTGAGCTCCACGTCCAAACCACGTTCGTTCAAACGTTCCTTCACCTCTTCCATTTGCAGATCGACGATCAAACCCATATCCTCCAGCGACAGGGGTGAGAAAGTTAGGATCTCATCGATGCGGTTGAGGAACTCGGGTCTGAAAGTGGTCTTGAGCGCCTTCTCGATCTTCTCCTGCTCCTTGCGCGCTTCCCCATCACCGCTATGCTGCATGAAACCCAGGCTGCCGGAATGCCGTATGAATTCGGTGCCCAGGTTGCTGGTCATAATCAGCAGTGTGTTGCGGAAATCAACCACCCTGCCCTGACCGTCCGTCAGGCGTCCGTCGTCCAAAATCTGCAGCAAAGCGTTCCACACTTCGGGATGAGCTTTTTCGATCTCGTCGAACAAGATCACCCGGTATGGGCGGCGGCGAACGGCTTCTGTCAATTGCCCGCCTTCCTCATAACCGACGTACCCTGGAGGCGCACCGAACAAGCGCGAAACAGTGTGCTGCTCGCGGTACTCGCTCATATCAATCCGCACAAGAGCGTCTTCGCCGTCAAACACGAACCACGCCAGGGCTTTTGCCAGCTCTGTTTTGCCAACGCCTGATGGACCGATGAAGATGAACGATCCAATTGGACGCTTGGGATCCCTCAAACCGGAGCGTGCCCGTCGGATGGCGTCGGAAATAGCATGGATCGCCTCATCCTGTCCAATGATGCGCTCATGCAGACGCTCCTCCATGTGAAGCAGCTTCTCTGACTCAGTTTCCATCATCTGGCTGACCGGGATACCCGTCCACATGGCTACCACCTCTGCGATGTCCTCGGCGTCTACCACTTCATCAAGCTGGTGCTCCACTTCCCATTGATCGCGCATTTCGTGGAATCGATCCTCCAGTCGCAGGCGCTCCGATTTCTTGTCGGCAGCGCGCTCGTAATCTCGTTCGCTTCCAGCCAGCTCTTCCTCGGCTTCCATACGGTCGATCTCAGTTTTCAACTCCTTGAGTTCTGGAGGGAGCGAGTACAATGCCACCCGCAGTTTTGCAGCCGCTTCATCCATCAGGTCGATAGCCTTATCTGGCAAATAGCGATCAGTCACGTAGCGGGCTGACAGCCTAGCCGCATCCACCAATGCCTCGTCCGAGAAACGCACTTTGTGGTGGGCTTCATAGCGATCGCGCAAGCCGTACAGCATTTCTATCGTATCTTCCACGTTAGGCTCTTCAACGTAGACCGGCGCGAAACGGCGCTCCAGTGCAGCGTCTTTTTCAATATGCTTGTGATATTCGTCCAAAGTAGTCGCTCCAACGCACTGCAGTTCACCGCGTGCCAGAGCTGGCTTAAGCATATTTGAGGCGTCCATTGCCCCCTGGGCAGCGCCGGCACCCACAACAGTGTGCAGCTCATCCACAAATAGGATAATCTCCCCCTCAGCGCGCTGGATTTCTTCCAGAGACGCCTTCAGGCGCTCCTCAAATTCACCCCGGAATCGGGATCCAGCGATCATTGCTCCCAGGTCAAGGGATAAAACCCGCTTACCTGTCAGGATCTCGGGGACATCGTTATTGGCGATATTCTGAGCCAACCCCTCGACAATCGCGGTCTTACCAACGCCAGCTTCACCGATCAGGACCGGGTTGTTCTTTGTGCGGCGGCAAAGGACCTGGATAACACGCAGGATTTCCGTATCTCGACCGATCACCGGATCCAGCTTGCCTTCGCGAGCTAGCTTGGTGAGATCGCGCGAATAACGTTCAAGGGTACGGTAACGCATCTCGGCCTGTGGGTCGGTGACCCGCTGTCCGCCTCGAAGTTGCTTGACAGCCTCGTTAACACGATCGCGATTTATACCGGCTCCTTCAAGCAACTTTGCGGTCGGGGTACTGCGTTCGCTCAATATCGCTAGAAAGATATGCTCCGTGGAGATATACTCATCCTTAAGGCGATTAGCTTCCTCATTAGCCAAATCAATGATCCGCTTGACGCGCGGCGTGATAAATATCTGTCCTGCACCGCCGCCAAAAATATTCGCCTTCGGTGTGGTTCGCAGGATATAGTCCAACCGTTCGGTGATTTCGTTAGCATCCGCCTTTAATATTTCCAGAATTTGGGGGACAACCCCTTGAGGCTGTTCAATCAGCGCCAACAAAATGTGTTCCGTGTCGATCTGGTTGTGCCCGTAGCGCTGAATGATCTCAGCAGCCCTTTGAGCGGCTTCCTGTGCACGCTCGGTAAAACGATCAAATCGCATCATAGCCGTATCCTCATCTAAACACCCGATTATTCACAGGTGCAATTTTCTCGCCATTATTGATGTATTGCCTGTGCAATTCCGCTGTTCATATACATCTGAGGCTTATATTTACCACAGAGACCGCAGAGTGCATGGATATTTTATTAAATTCCAGCGCTCTCGGCACTCTCTGCAGTTAAAAAAATACAAGAAATGCACCTGAGAACCCAGATTTGTTAATATACACTCCAAAGATATTATAACATTTGCGGCATTAAGGGGACGCAAGTAGGGTGTTAGAAATATATATATAAAAAAACAAGGGAAAAGGGGATAATTATGGGGTGGGAGATAAAGTCCCCGTCATAATTGCAGCAGGTGTACCCGTCATGGTTGGGGTGGGAGTGTTGGTAGGAGTCAGCGTCACGACGAATAAATAGATTTCCGGGATCCACCCCACACGACCTTCCTTATCCTCAACTTCCAGCCAAACCAAACCATCCAACACGCGTTTTCCATAGAGCACGATCAATGGCTCACCTTGCCGCAGGACGGCGATCTCGGGACCTGCCGGCCATTGGCGCAAACGCAACCCCGGCACAGCAGTGTTCACAGCCTTTGCCAGGGCAGGTGTGGGTGTAGAGGTTGGGGTTGCGGTAAATGTGGGCGTCGATGTAGGAGTCGGCGTTTCTGTAGGCGCAGGGGTAGAAGTCGGTTTCTTAGTAGGGGTGTAGGTAAGCGTTGGGCTTGGTCCAGGAGTGAAGGTCAAAGTCGGCGACGGTGTGGGAGTTGCAGTTGGAGGCACCAGCGGATCAAGCAGGGCAGCATGAACCTGGTTTATTATCAGGGAAACTGGGCGCTGAAGCCGGTCAGCGATCGCTTTTTGTAGTGCCACGCTGTCTTCATACCGGATAATGCGCAATGTGCGCAGCACAATATCTAACTCAAGCGCCTCCCCGCTGCTGGTAGCCTTCCAATCAATCAGTTCCGCAGCCTCAATCTTATTCACCTCTTCATATAGCACCATCTCAATCATACGATTATCGTTTGCGGTTTCGAACAACCGGTAGCTTAAATAACTTAGGGAACCCAACAAGACGAGCGTAAGAATCGCCGAGACAAACAGGCTGCGCGGCACCCGTTGTTGGCTGTTGGTCAATGGGCCTCGAAAACCCAGGCTGAAAAATACCAGCGAAGCGGCAAAAGTGATCGTTACCGCGCTCGTGATGAAGAGCAGAGTTGCTCCCCCAGCCACATCCATACGCCCCATCGCCAGACCGATGCCAATAGTACACAGCGGCGGCATTAATGCGGTCGCGATCGCCACCCCAGGCAGAGCGGCGGAAATGTTCGGCATCGCCAGTGCAAATGCCGCCGCTGCACCTCCCGCTAACGCCACGGTCAAATCAATTGGACCAGGTGTGGTTCGAGATATGACCTGATCCGGTAGTTCAAGCAGCACCACAAAGGGCAGGTGCCTGTTGACCCAGGTGATCACTAGCGACACGATGACCGCCAGTAAGGCTCCCCGTAAAATGGCTCCAGCGCTGTCGCGCAGCAAACGCTCATCACCGGCAATGGATGATAGACCCAGACCTATGACAGGCGACATCAACGGCGCAACCAGCATAGCGCCGATGACAATCGCTGGCGAGTCCACCAACAAACCCTGGGTGGCAATAACGCTAGAAAGCAGCACAAGCACAAAATAATCAAAATCGGGACGGGAGGCTTCACGCAGGTGAACCAGGACTTCGGCGCGGCGCTCCTTGCTTATCGGCTTCACCAGCCTGCGCCACCAGTAGCGCAAGCGCGCCCGTAAGGATAATTGGGGAGGTTTTTCGCTCGTCGTCCGCATGAAGAATTCCAGATCATATTGTAACCTTTTGTGGAGAGAACGCAAGTTTTAACCAAAGGATCGATTTTTGGAACTAATAAGCTCCCTCCAACGTCTACAATCCAGATAAAAGTGAGACCAGGCAGTGCCTGAGCTGGTTGAAGCAATTTAATCCAGGTAAAATGAACTTACATAAAAATCAGAAAAAGGAGTGTCTAATGCGCAACAAAATCATATTGGTGTTAAGTGTCGTATTGATAACCGCAACGCTCACCGCCTGTGGAGGGGTGGCAGCAGCCAAGTCATCCTACCCGGCTGACATACCAGAACCGACGCCAGCCACCCGCACAATCCGCGTAAGCGGCAGCGGACGAGCAGTGCTGTCCCCGGATATCGCCTACGTGAACATAGGAGTGCATACCGAAAGCAAAGACGCTGTAGAGGCGGTGACCAGCAATAACATCCAGACCCAAAAAGTGACCGACGCCCTCGTGGATGCTGGCATTGACGAAAAGGAAATCCAGACCACGAATTTCAGCATCTACCCGCGCCAGGACTACGACTCACAGGGTAAGCCGACCGGCGAGATTACCTATATTGTGGAAAATTCTGTGCATGTCACGGTTCGCGACCTCGATCAAATCGGCGAGATACTTAATACCGCCGTACAGGCTGGCGCCAACACGATTCACGGCATCCAGTTCGATGTTTCCGACAAGACCGAAGCCCTATCAGAGGCGCGCCAATCCGCTGTTGCCAACGCCGAAACAGTGGCAGAAGAACTGGCGCAGGCAGCCGGAGTTGAGTTGGGGGAAATCCAGACCATCAGCACCTTCAGCGGCGGCTTTCCGGCGCCAATGGTGGTTGAAGGGCGTGGCGGCGGCGCTGCATTGATGGCAGATGTACCGGTGCCCGTATCACCCGGGCAGATGATCGTGACGGTTGAAGTCAGCATGATTTATGCGATTGAGTGATTGGTCGGGTAGTCGTATTGTCTTGAATTAGACGACCTCCCCCGTCATTCAAGAGAG
>CBFDCK010000097.1:0-12134 GCA_965603285.1 uncultured bacterium | reverse complement strand
CGCTCCTCAGGATTCAGCAAGCGCACCAAAGCACCAGTTAATTCCTGTTCATTCACCATCGTTAAAGCCTCTTGATGATCGTTTATACGCAGCACAACCGTGCCATCGCGTGAGATCTTCGCCTGTTCAGCAGCAATCGGATCAGCATCTGGATCTATAAATTCATAATCAAAATTTCCCTCAGCGTTTAATTTATATTGCTCCAATAGATCTTTAGCCTGATCCGATGATATCCGAGGTGTGTAAAATGCCAACGCCATTACTTCTGAATCCAGCGCTTCCAGGGTTGCTAGCGTTTCCGGCACCAGGGTATGTACTTGATCTTCAGTCAAATCCTTTCTGAGGGGATTTTGATAAGCCAGATAATTAATAACAATCAGGATACCGATAAATGCAGCTCCTAATAGCAGTGCGTTGCTGCCGTATTTAGCCTGTCGACCAGTGAGCGCTTTTCTCACTCTATCTGGATCTAGAATTGCATAAATTGCCAATCCAATTACAATTAATGCCAAGCTAATTTGTAAGTACAAATTCCATTCACGCTGCACAAAGTAAATTGTGGTTGCCGCCAGAGCAGCCACCAAAGCAAGATACAAGCCGATAGGGGCAAAACGTCGCCATTTTTGATTCATTATCGCCACCTTCCCATCTCGACCGATACTGTTCCTAAGAACAGTGATAGTGCCGTTACACTTAGATAAAATATGATATCCCGAAGATCTATCACACCCCGAAACAGATTTGCAAAGAAATGATCACTAAAATTTAAGTATCTAATCAGATCAATTCCGCTTCCTGCCGGTCCCATAACACGTGTTATGGGATCTAATATCCACCACAGGAATATGAACACTCCCAGAGTGGTGACAAAAGCAGCTATTGGGTTGCTGAACAACGAAGATATCGCCACACCAATCCCCACCAATGCCGCACATAGCAGGATAATGCCGAGGTAACCGCTAACAACCGGACCCTGATCGATACCAGGTTCTACAAGCTGGTTCAACATCAGCGGGAAAATTATTGTGATCGCGACTATTGTGAGCAAAAACAAAAATCCACCCAGCCATTTTCCAATGACTAGCTCCCAATCACGAACAGGAGCTGTCAAAAGTAGTTCAATTGTCCCCAACCGCTTTTCTTCAGCCAGTAATCTGGTTGTCACTGCTGGGGTAATCATTACCAACATGGTCGCTAGAGGAGCCAGAAAGACCTCCACGCCAGGCACAAAGTCTGGTTGTAATGCAGCTACCTGTACATTCAAAAAGAAGAAAATTCCCAACACTAGCAACAATACAAAAGCGATCATATAAGCTACTGGGCTAGAAAAATACAGTTTATACTCACGACTCGCAATGATCCAAATATTTCTCATAAGTTCAATTTCCTTCCTATTCAATCCCTTCATCATCTTCGATAGGCTCATCTTCTGGAGATTCTGGATGAGAGGGTTCATCACGTGTTAATTGCAGGAATACATTTTCCAGACTTATTCCCACCGGTCGCATTTCCAACAGATCATATCCGGTAGAAACGATTGTCTTGGCAACTTCTGGTCTTGGTTCCTGCCCTGGTACCGTTTCGAATTCAATATTCCCATCCACATTCGTACTTATATGTGCAATACCTGGGATATTATTGAGCTCCTCTTCCAAGCCATCTGAGTCTCCCCCCACTTGAATAGAAACGCGCCGAGCACCTGTAAGCCGCGCCTGCAGCCTTTCAGGTGTGTCCACAGCGACGATCTTTCCGTTATTTATGATTATCACCCGGTTGCAGACCTGTTGGGCTTCAGATAAGATGTGGGTAGAAAGCAGGACGGTGTGCTCCCGACCAAGCTCTCGGATAAGATTTCTCACTTCAATAATCTGAGCAGGATCTAGACCGATCGTGGGCTCATCCAGGATCAACACTTCCGGATCGTGGATCAACGCTTGAGCTAATCCCACTCGTTGGCGCAAACCTTTAGAAAGGCTGGATATATAGCTGCTCGCCCTCTTTTCCAGATTCATTTTTTCTATCACACTATCAACGCGGTCTTCCACATTCTTCAGGTGCCGTAAGTCTGCCATATATTTAAGATAATCAAACACGGTCATATCGGGATATAGTGGCACCGTTTCAGGCATATAGCCGACTCTTCGGCGCACTTCGAGTGACTGGTCCACGACGTCATACCCGCTCACTTCGGCTTTACCCATAGTCGGCGGCATATAACCGCATAATATTCGCATCGTTGTCGTTTTACCGGCACCATTAGGACCGAGAAACCCCAGGATCTCGCCCTCTTCTGCGTTAAAAGTCAAATCGTCAATCGCCCGGTTCGGTCCGTAATCCTTGGTCAAACCCTCAACTCGGATCATTAAATACTCCCGTTTTGGATAATCTGTCATACTGACATGAAAAAGCACAGCGGCATTCTTCGCCGGCAGTGCTCATTATAAGTCAAGAAACTATAAGTTTATACATTAATAAAAAGAGCTTAGTCAAGTGGATTTGGGGGTTCTAATTCAATCCTAATTTATCAACACCTCCTTCAGCTATGGATTGACTCAATCAATGCTTCCGGTAGAATATATACCAACGGTGTCAAATTTTTCTTGAATCTACTCCTTATCTTCGACCCAAGAAAATCATATGCTAAACAAATTTAAAGCCACTTACAACGAATTCCCGCCCAGGTTTTGGTTCCTGGTATTTACCTGCGAGTCGCCTTTCCTTGCTTCATGGATGGTGCAACCCCCAGTTGAAAGACATGGAAATTGTGGACATCATGGATAGTGTGAACTCCATATTTGGTGGTTAGAGAGACCTTTTACTATCTTATATAGGCTGTGGACATAGTGTGCGAATCTTAAGGATCAATCATAATGAGGCGGTCAGGGGTTCGAATCCCCTCAAGTCCACTCATAACCCCCCGTATGGGGTTTTTTGTTTTATTCGTTCCTACAGTGGGGGGATCATTCCAGTGCAATAGGTTGGTAACAGTTCACTAGACCCCCTCATCGACAAATGGTAGTACTAGGTTGACTAGCAGATTGATCAGATCATCTCTAATATACACAAGGTGATTCACCATCAATCGCTCTGCATCATCCCCTCTACCTGCCAAGATTGCATCCACGAAAGCCTGGTGTTCAATCAAAGATTCCTCTATCCGCCCTGTTCGGGCCACAAACCCGGCGCGTATGCGGTGCCACTGGTCATTGAGATTACGGATAATATTGAGCGCCCTCTGGTTGCCAGACAACTCGAAAATGATATCGTGCAAACGCGTATCCGCCTCAATCCAGTTATCTAGATCATTGGTTTCGACGGCCTCTTCCATCTTTTGGAGTGTAACTCTCAGTTCCAAACACAATTTTTCGTCCTCGCAATCCGCAGCTTTACGAGCAGTCATACCTTCGATCACAAGCTTTAGATCGAAAATTTCATGGATATCATCTAGCGATAGAACATAAACCTTCCACCCCCGGCGAGCCACATATACCAATAAGCCTTCGTTCTCAAGACGATGGAATGCTTCTCGCACAGGGGTACGGCTGATTTCAAGTTTGTTCGCGATTTGATTATCTTGAATGTACTCCCCGGGTTTAAAACCCACGGTGAAGATTTGTTCTTTAATGTATTGATACGCCTGTTGTTGGTACGTCCCGCTATCTGAGCCCATATGGTAATTCCTATGATCATGTACTAGGATTTCAAGTTTATTTTACCATAGCAATATACAATATTCAACATTATAATATATTATTTATTGACTTACTGAATACAATATGATAGTATTGTTACCGGCAATAGCTGCTAATAAAGTATATTTGTAATTTGAACCGTGCATATCCATATATATGAAAACGAATTCAAATTTTTATGTGCTTAAAATTCTTTGTCTTCCTCGCATCTCTCTTTTTTTATTATCTTTTTATTATCTAAGGAAATAAACGATGCAATTCCCTGCTGATAAATTAGCTGAATTGGAGGAGATTGCTTACCATATCCGCCGGTTGAGTATCGAAATGATCACATATGCGAAATGGGGGCACATCGGCGGATCGGTTTCGATGGCTGAGATACTATCAGTGCTATATTTTCACAGCATGACCATCAAACCGGAGGATCCACACTGGGAAGAGCGTGATCGATTGGTACTCTCGAAAGCTCATGGCTCTCCAGCGCTGTATGCTGCCTTACATTTAAGGGGTTACTATCCAGAGGAAATGCTCTATACCTACTGTGAATTAGGTGGGTTTGAGGGACATACGGACATGAGCCGCACGCCCGGTTTAGAATCTTCAGGTGGACCTTTGGGTATGGGGCTATCTGTGGCAGTGGGTATGGCGCTGGCAATGCGATTTAAGGAGATCCCACGCGGTCGAGTTTATTGCATATTGGGGGATGGAGAGACCAATGAAGGGAATGTGTGGGAAGCGGCCATGTCGGCATCGCATTATAACCTGGACAACCTGATTGCGATCATCGATTACAACAAGGTGATGGCGAAAGGCTTTCTTTGGGATCAAATGGGCATTGAGCCCTTCGCTGATAAGTGGTGCGCGTTTGGGTGGGACGTCCTCGAAGTCGATGGTCACGATCTCGAAGCCCTGGTCGAAGCCACTCATAAGGCGCGTTGGGTAATGCCGCGCGGCAAGCCGGTCGTGATCATCGCCCATACTGTAAAAGGGCGCGGTCTTGAGATGGCCGAGTTCAACTACAAGTGGCACACACATGCTCCTGATCCGCCAACTGCCGACCGGATGCTGCGCACGCTGGCGCATAATTATGGCAGAACGGAAAGTGGTTACAGCCACCTGGAGGAGGAGGATCAGAAGGAGAATTTTTATGGCGGAGAGTAAGGTCACGGAAGTACAAGACACTGTGGTTGAAATGCGCGATGCCTTTGGGCAAGCGCTCGTCGAACTGGGTCACGACTACCCTCAGATGATCTTGCTGGACGCCGATCTCCATACATCTTCAAAGGCAACTTATTTCAAGCAGGCGTTTCCGGACCGGTTTATTCAGGTCGGTATTGCTGAGCAAAATATGTTCGGTATTGCTGCTGGGTTGGCGCTCTCTGGATTCATCACTTTCCCATCCACCTTTGCCGTGTTTGCATCCAGGCGGGCGTTGGACCAAATTGCTATCTCGATCTGCTTCCCCAATTTGAATGTTAAAATTCCCGGGTCTTATGTTGGATTGCCAACCAGCCGCGCCGGCGCTTCTCATAATTGCATCGAGGATATCGCTGTGATGCGCGCTATGCCAAATATGCGAGTTGCGGATGCTGGGGATAATGCCGATCTATGTGCGATCATGCGGGCATCAATGGAGGTCGAGGGTCCAGTCTATTTCCGTATCACGCGCTACAACCTGCCAACTCTTTTTGGAAGCGATCATAAATTCGAATGGGGAAAAGGTCACCTTCTAAAAGTTGGCGAAGATGTCACGCTCTTTGGCACTGGGTTGATGACCGGAAAATGCGTTGAAGCTGCCGATTTACTGGAGAAAGATGGTATCTCTGCGGAGGTGGTTCACATGGGTTCGATTAAGCCAATAGACCGGGCCCTGATCGGGACATCGGTAAGCAAGACTGGCTGTGCGGTCACGGCGGAGAACGCCACCGTCATCGGCGGTTTTGGCGCCGCCGTCGCAAAAGTATTAGGCGAGGAATGCCCGGTTCCCGTGCGTCGCATCGGTGTGCGCGACCGCTGGGTGGATAGCGGCGGCATCGATGAGCTGTTCACCCATCACGGCATGCAACCCACCGATATTGCCCAGGCTGTCAAAGAAGTCATCGCTGCTAAGACAAACACAGACATGCAATGAGCCTGCTCGAATCTATCGACCCCATACAATTATTCGCCAATTATCTCCACGTAACTGGCGTTGCCCATACTGGTCCAGAGTCTGAAGGCGATCCTGCGCTGATTGGCAAACGTCTAGGGCTGATCAACGGGGCGGCCTGGACTCTGATGTGGTCCTATTATTTTGGGCGAAAATATCTACCTGGTGTACACCTTTTGAATGTAGGCAACGAGGCTGTACAGATCAATTTCATGGAAGCCCACGACCGGGGTGAGCCAACCCCGCCACAATCAAATATCGATGCGTTTGTACGTTACGCAAAGGACCTGCAAACCCTGGGCAGTGTGGATGCCATCTTGATTACCTGTTCGACGATGAACCGCGCTTACCCACAAGTAGCCGCGGCGGTCGATGTACCTGTCTTGCAGATCGATCGCCCGATGATGGAAGCAGCAGTGCAGCATGGCGGGCGCGTGTTGGTGGTTGCCACCCACGGTCCGACAGTAGAGAGCACCCAAGCCTTACTGCGCGAGACCGCCGCCGATCTGGAGAAACCCGTGACTTATTCGGGTTTGGACGTTGAAGATGCCTGGCACCGTCTGGCAGTGGGGGATGTGCTCGGGCACAACCAGGCTCTGGCTAACGGAATCAGGGCGCGCATGAAAGCGGAATCGATCGGATGTGTGGTATTAGCGCAGCTATCGATGACAGTGTTTTTGCTTACCCATCTCGACCCCCAAGCAGAATTTGGTGTTCCTGTTTACACGAGCGGGCAGTGCGGGTTCGAGGCCTTGAGGAGCATATTGATTTGAGGTGTCTTAGAACCTCAATTATTAAAAAGGAGATCAGGAGATGAAACCTTATTTTATGCGTGTGACCGAACAAAGTCCTACCATGTTCTGGATCAACAATCCCACGCTCGAACAAGCCGACCTTGCGATCGAAAACGGAGCGTTGGGGTGCACGAATAATCCATCGTATACACAAAAGATGATCGACCACCCGGCTGAAGGTGAGTATGCATTAAAAGTTCTGGACGATACACTGCAGGATGTATCGGATGACCGCGCCGCGGCTATCGAATTTCAAGCCCGCATGGTTAAACCCATCGCTGAAAAGTTTATGCCCCTTTTTGAGCGCAGTGGTGGTGAGCATGGCTTTGTGAGTATTCAAGGCGACCCGTTCGCCGATGATGATTCGCAGGATATCATCAGGCAAGCTTTGGATAACCGGAAGATCAGCCCTAATATATGCTGCAAAATCCCACTGACCGAACCCGGATTAGAAGCAATTCCGGAATTGGTTCCCATGAATGTCCCTATGAATTCTACGGAGATCTTCGGTGTCAGCCAGCTCGTAGCTTTGGCGGAAATCTACGAAAAGGTTGCGCGGGCATCCGGAAAATGGCCGATGATGTACATGTCTCATATCGCCGGAATTTACGACGATTATCTGCGCAATTATGTCCAGGAAAATGATGTCAAGATTTCCTCGGACGTACTTCATCAAGCCGGGTTGGCTGTAGCGCGCAAAGTCTACCGTATCATGACCGAGCGAGCCTACAAATGTGTCTTTATCGGCGGCGGTGCGCGCGGCCTGCACCACTTCACCGAAATGGTCGGTGGACGAGTATGCATCACCATTAATTGGGTAGGTACAGCGGACAAATTGCTAGAACAGAACCCTCCTGTAGTCTACAGGTTATTCAATCCAGTTCCCCAGAAAGTTATCGATGAACTCATGGATAAATTACCCGATTTCAAGAACGGTTATCTGGAAGATGGTTTGACTGTCGAAGAATTTGAAGAATTTGGTCCAGTGCAGCTTTTCAAGAGCAGTTTCACCAAGAGCTGGCGCCGTGTTTTAGAAATTATTCGAGAACGACGATCGCAGCTCTGAGTTTATTACGTAAAAAGGAGGTGTTGTTAACTGGAGAGAGAAGAGCAGGATGTCACGAAAATGGCAGCCCAGCGCAGTATAGTTCAGTAGGAGAATGTGTTGGGTTCGCCGCTAATAATTTTCCTTAAACTGTTTCAATTCACAATCGGAGGTAAAAAATGTCTAGAAAACTGAATCTGCTGATCGTAGTGCTGGTGACCTTTACAATGTTGTTGGGCGCCTGCGCTCAACCCACACCTGAAGTTATAATCGAAACCGTCGTCGTAGAGAAAGAAGGCGAGACCGTTATCGAGACTGTGGAAGTCATCAAGACCGTCGAGGTCGAAAAGGTGGTCGAAGTGACCCCTATGTCCGAGGAACCCCAGGGCGATAAGACCCTTATCGTATGGTGGAGCCACTGGGCCAACGAACCTTCCAAGCGCACCGTGATCGAAAAGATCGCGGCTGACTATGAAGCCGCAAACCCTGACGTCGATATCGTTGTCACCTGGTGGGATAAGAACCCGCTGCGCGACGCCATCCGCAGCACCATGACCGCCGGCGAAGGCGCTCCGGACATCACCACCTTTGATACAAGTGTAATTGAGTGGGCTGAAGCCGGCTGGCTCTCGGACATATCAGACACCCTACCCTGGGACAACCTCATCGATGCAGCCAAGGAAGATGGGGTCTACGAGGGTCTCGATGGCGCGTACAAGTTCAATATCGGCTTCAGCGTCGATATGCTGCTTTACAACAAGGAAATTTTTGAGGAATTGGGAATCGAGGTGCCGGAGGATTTCCAGTTCACTCAGGAAGAGTTCATCGACGTGGTCAAGACCTGCCGCGCCGCTGGCTATGCGGGCATCGCCGATGCTATCGGAAACCGACCATACCCCGGCAGCTTCCCCGTTGAAGATGCCCTGACCAACCTGGTCGGTATAGATGAGTTCGGCAAATACTTCCGCGGCGAACAGACATGGGATACCCCCGAGGCTCGCCAGGTATTAGAGTGGGTCGATACGCTGGCCAAGGAAGGTCTTTACCCAGACACCTTCGCCACCATGACCATCGATGAGTACCACGTTTACTTCAACACACTGCGCAAGTCTTGTATGCTCTATAACCCAACCTGGTACACAGGTCGCGCCTTTAAGGCTGAGGATGAAGGTGGGCAGTCGCCTGACTTCCATTTCGGCATGCTGCGCTACCCGGAGATGGACGCTGCCCAGGCTACAAACACGCTGAACGGCGGCTTCGAGTCTGGCTATGCGGTGCTCTCCTCCACTAATCACCCCGATGTAGCCGAGGATATCCTGGCCTTCGCCGCCCAACCCAAGTACGGCGCCCTGTGGGTGGCTGTCACCAACAGCCCCACTGCCATCAAGTACGACATGGCTACTGACTGGCCGTCCGAGGAAGTGCTGACTGAATTGGGTGTTGAAGCCGGCATGTGGGACTGGTATTGGGATGAGTTCAACAGCGTTTACGGTCCCATGGACGTAGGCGTAACCAACGAGGGTCGCTGCGGCGAGTTCGATGACGCTTATGTGCAGGCTCTCAACGAAGGCATTCCACAACAATTACTAACCGTTGACGAAGCCATTGAGTTGTTGGACACAAACCTGTGCAAATAGTTTGATCTGAAGCGAATAAGGCGAGATGCGGCAGGTTGCCGCATCTCGCCTTCACCAGATGATGCCCTCCTGAGTTTGTATGGAATCCATTGACATGCACTGACCTTCGAAAGGGTTGTAAATTTGAATAGACAGACCATTGATCCAAAGTTTGTGTTATTGAGAGTACTGGAAGGTATTCAATGACCCCTGAAACTTTAGCCCATAGCAAAAATTCCACTCAAAACCGGAGGACTCAGCGCAGACCCTGGTTGTGGATTTCGATTTTCCTGGGTCCGTTGATGATTTATTATTTTATTTTTGTTATTTATCCTTTATTTGCTACGGTGAATTACTCATTCTACAATATCACGCCCAAAGGAGGGGAAATAATTACTACCTACGTTGGTCTGGACAACTACAAAGCTTTGCTGGAAGATGATGTTTTTATCAAGAAAGCAGTGCCCAATACCTTGTTATGGGGTATTGTAGGTCCGACCATCGAGATGTTGACAGCCACCTTATTGGCGTTCCTGGTGTATTTCAAAGTACCTATGTACCGCTTCTACCGTTTTGCCTGGTTTACACCGCTTTTGGTGTCTGGTGTGATTATCGGTCTTGTGTTTCGTTGGGTATTTAACGTAGATTGGGGGCTGCTCAACGTCACCTTGCGCGCCGTCGGTCTGGATCAATTTGCTTTGAACTGGTTAGGTCGAACGGATACACCTATCTGGGTAGTTATTTTTGTGCATTATTGGGCGACGTTTGGATATTCGTTCGTGTTGTTATTAGCCGGCTTGTCGGCGATTCCGAAAGAATTGCTGGATGCCGCTAAGATCGATGGCGCCAGCACATGGCAGGCCGTCTGGCGGGTTCTGCTTCCATTGCTGCGCCCAACGTTAGTAACCGTTCTGATCCTCTCATTCATGGGCAAAATGCGTGCCTTCAATGTGGTGTGGGTGTTGACTAAGGGACGCCCACTACACGCCTCTGAAACAGTGGCAACCTGGGTGCAAAACAGAGCCTTTACCTGGGAGGGATCTCTTGATTTAGGGTATCCATCCGCGATGGCCGTGGTATGGTTTGGGGTGGTCCTGATCGGTGTCGGGTTGATTAATCGTTGGCTGCGACGCATGGTCTAGTAGTAGTCGTCAGGGCAACGCTGGAGAACAAGTGATGGCTGTTGAGAACAATCAGATAACACTCGCGGAAGCAGACTATAGTACGCGCAGGAACACGATCGCAAAATTACGCCGGAATATGGGTTTGGTGGTTTTGACCGTGGTTTTGTTGGTCTTCACTATGATCGTGATTGTTCCCTTCATCTGGATGACGATCATGTCTTTCCGCACTACCACTGAGATTCTTACTGCACCTTATGGCTTGCCAACGACGTTACGCTGGCAAAATTACGCCAGGTTGATGTTCGATCCCCAAATCGCTTTCTATCGTTTTTTCATCAACAGCGTATTTGTAACCTTTTTTGCACTCATATTCACAGTCATCTTATCGACATTGGGAGGATATGGTTTTGGTCGCAGTCGATATAATTTCAAGTTCCGTGGTTGGCTTTTTGTCCTATTACTCTTCGCACTGATGCTGCCGCCGCAGATCATGTATATCCCGCAGTTTACGATGATGAGCCGTTATGGGTTACTTAACTCGCGCTGGTCTCTGGTATTGCTTTACACAGCCAGCGCGTTGCCAGTGAGCACTTACTTGATGGCTACTTATTTCTCCCAACTGCCTACAGAGTTGGAGGACGCAGCCAGGATTGATGGGTGTAACGATTTTGGAATGTTCTGGCGCGTGATGGTGCCCCTCACTCGTCCGGCGTTGGCGACAGTGATATTGATCAACGGAATTCACTTCTGGAATGAACTGCTGCTGGCTGTAACTATGGTCACCGAGCCGACTAAGCGCACTTTGCCGGCGGCTATGATGATGTTCGTAGGCGAGCATGGCTCGAATTACGCCATAGCCGCGGCCAGCCTGGTGACAGCGATGCTGCCGGTGTTGATCCTGTACCTTTTCCTGTCAGATAAATTCATCGAGGGCCTAACGGCGGGCGCGATCAAAGGTTAAACATGCGCCATCGCGAGCGCCTCAGTGCGCTTTTTACCGGAAAAAAGCTTGATCATCCGGTCGTCGACCTTGGTGGTCGGGTGGCTTCTTTATGCTTGCCCGCTTACCTGGTGCTCAAAGACTTTTTGGGATTTGGTGATCAGCTGGAAGGTGAGACCGTTACACTGCTTAACACTATCGGCGAATTCGATGAGCGCATCTTACAGGTCTTCAATGTGCCCTTCCGCAGGCTTTACCTGCGCCCTTCTTACGCTTTCAATTTGACATATGCCAAGGATGGCTCTTTTATGGACGAGTGGGGTGTTGGCTACTACCCGATGGGACCCTACAATGAGCGCGTCGGTCATCCACTTGCTAAGGCCACGATCGAGGATCTGGCGCGATACCCCTGGCCAGACCCGGCCGACTCAAGCCGTAGCGCCGGGCTGGCGGAAGAAGCGCAGCACCTGTATCAAGAAACCGGCTACAGCCTGGTAGCCGGGCATATCTCGGCCGGCATCTTCCAGGATTGCTGGAACCTGCGTGGCATGGAGCAGTTCCTGGTGGATATGGCTGCGGATTTTGAGTTTGCCGAATCGCTTTTGGATCGGGTCACCGCAATCCACATTGGTATGTGGGCGCAGTTCCTGGAATCTGTTGGACCTTATGTTGATATCGTCGAAACAGCCGATGACCTGGCAGGCCAATCGGGTTTGCTGATCTCGCCCCAAATGTATCGCGAGCTGATCAAGCCGCGCCATGCAGCGCTGAATG
>CBFDCK010000096.1:0-12315 GCA_965603285.1 uncultured bacterium | reverse complement strand
CTAATTGATTTTGAATTAATAATTAATGCCCACCGGTCAATGTGATTGCACCCACATCAGCAAGACCATTGAGCATGAGTTGGACAGCCATGGCGCCCAAAAAGATACCCAATAATACCTCCAGCAAATGGATCGTGGCTTCAGTCAGGTATCGAGAAACATAATCCGATCCCAATAACACCACCAGATCAATGAGCGCGATGATGGCGATCATAACCACAACCGCGATCGAGCTGGGCATATCCGTAACCTCCGAGGAGGCTACCACCAGGGTGACGATACCGACCGGGTTTAACGTGAGCGGAATAGCCAGAGGCGATATGGCCATACTCATGGGATCGTGTGCACCTTCGTCTGTTTCCTGAGGTTTTGCCCCTCCACCCAAGACCATGTTAATCGCCAGCAAAAGCAGGATCAATCCGCCGATGATGTTCAAAGCACCGATGGAAAAGTGCAGTAACTGCTGAATAACGGCGCCTGCGATGAACAAAGCAACCGCGACACCCGCAGCTACCATTGCTGTGCGCCGTGCAATAAGTCGTTTGGTTTCTTTTTCCATCCCCTGGGTCTTGGCAATGTAGATCAGCAGCACCTTGATCGGTCCCATTCCGATAAAGAGGGTGATAAAGGCTTCAGCCAGAGAGAATGTGAACATACTGTTTTACTCCTTTATTTCAGCACAACTTATGTGCTTCGTAGTTTGTGTGCCCTATAGAGACTTATACAAACAATTTATTCTTAAGACCAGGCATCATCTGAAGCGTCTTGATTCTTTGGTTACACTGCCGCTGCGAATTTCTGCTCTTCTGAGCGCTTCTTACGCTCAGCTGGCCACAGGCTGATAAAGATCAGCAAGACTGCCAACCCGGCGGCTATCGCCGCCATCCAGTTGATGGCGTTAAAACCCACCTTATCTGCCAACATACCTCCCAGCACGCTGCCGAGGAAGGAACCAATCGCCGAAGCCCCAATCACCCAACCGACTGCCTGCCCGGCAGGTATAGTGGCGAAACGCACGGATAAGGACGCCTGCGTTAGCCTCACAAATGGGACACCCTGATACAGGATCTGCATGAAAGCTACAGCGATCAATACGGGTGCATTGGCGATTAGTCCCACAACAGCCATACCCAGGGCGCCTAACAGGCGCAATATGTTCCCCATGCTAAAGACCGGCATAGCGCCGGAGCGTGCCATCCAGGCTCCAGCCAGGAAAAATAAGCCAATATTCAATAAGCCTGCCAATGAGATCAGGCCGGAAGTTGTGGCTTCATCAATGCCGTACACATTGGGCATGATGTTGGCGATCTGGTTGTTGATGCCGTTGTTGGCAACAGAACTGAGAATCAAGATCAGCAGGTACATGCCAAAAGTGGAGATCAGCACTCCTTTCAGACCGACAGATTGGGTCTTTTTTACTTCCCCAGCGGTTACCGGCTCGGCAATCTGGATGCGTTCGGCGGGTTTTTTACTGGAAAACCAGGTGATCACGGCACATAAAAACATGATGACTGCAGCCAACAAGAAACGTTGATTGTAAGACCAGCTTGCGGAGGCCGCCGCGCCCATGAGGACACCACCCAGTACCTGTCCAACCGGTGCTACAAGGCTGTAAATGGTCATTCGCTTGGCTTCCAACTCTTGAGAAAGACCAGCGCCTACGATAAACACCGGTCCGACCGCGCTCATTGCCGCAATGGAGACACCGATCAGGATGGCATCCAATGCAAATAGGCCGTTTGATTTCGCGGAGATACCATAGGCGAGAAACCCCAGGGACATGCCCAGAACGCCTAAGCTCAAAATCAGCCGGTGAGCTCGGTATCGATCGGCAAAGCCGCCCAGGATTGGACCCATGATCGCTGCCAGGCTTATGATGGCCATCACAACGCCGGCATCCGTAGCGCTTCCGGTAACATTTGTTACGTAGGGGGGGATCAGCAAGGAAACGAAGGCTGAAAAACCTGCCCCGAGGGCAACATTAGAGATCATCCACCACTCAAAGGATGGACTTTTTTTATTGTTCCCATTGTTTACAATCGAATCAGTCATGATGATATCCATTCCTTTTTTTATTTTTCGTCTGGATTGATTACTTCCTGCTGACTTGTCTCTCGAACGGCAGCAAGCAACTTTTCGGGTTGATCTCCTATAACCACAAAAGAATCTGCCCCGGACTGTAAGGCTGATTCTTTCGCGATTACATTTTTACCGAGAACTATGATCCTCGGCAGTGATTGGTTACTAAGCGATTCTATAAGCAACTCTTTTAATGGTCGTCCAGGAAACTCCCAATCCAACAGCACCAAGTCGGGACCCGTGGTCTCAATTAAAGAAAGTAGACCTTCCAACTCGCTCGTCGTGCCAATGATATTTACCCTTGGCTCCTCGTTTAGCAATAATTGTAAGGCAAGGAGCAGGTCTGAATCTCCAATCGCGAGCACAGTGCGCATCCAACTCTCCTTAATCAATTATTACCATTTATTTAAGGGAATGTCTCACACAATAGCCGGCTAGCTAGCCGGCTTGTTTCTCTTGATATAGTCTACAAGGAAAACATTTTCGGTACAACAGGCATCCAGCAGGTTCCTCTCCTGGACAGTTAGGCGGTTTCTTCCTGGACAAATGTCCAGGTTGAGCTAGGTTTCATTGATTAATATTGATTTGGGAATCACACGTATGCAGGTTTCCATACCTGTTAATATGAGTGGCAGGTATGGATCCCGCCATACTTATTTAAACGATTTTGTGATGAAGAGCCAAGCTTGCAGCCTCGGTACGGTTGCTTGCCCCCAACTTGGAGAGAACATTGCTGACATGAAACCTGACCGTCCCTATGCTAAGAGTAAACCGCTCGGCGATCTCCTTGTTAGTCTTGCCAGCGACAATAAAGACTAAGATCTCTCGCTCGCGGTTCGTCAGATCGTGTCCCAAGGGTAGGGGTCGGCGAGCTGTCTTCACCAGGAGCTGTGCGGCGGATGAATCGATCGTGGCGTGACCGCTGTGAGCATCGCGGATCGCTCGCGCTAGATTGTCAGAATGCACGTCTTTGAGCAAATAACCGATGGCTCCAGATTGGATCGCCTTTTGGACCAAGTCTTCTTCGATAAAGCTGGTCAGTGCGATCACCTGAATTGATGGATAATCAGCGCGGATGCGCTGCGTGGCTGTGGGTCCATCCATAATGGGCATAAGGATATCCATCAGGATCACATCCGGTTGAAAATGAGAGCATAGCAACAGGGCTTGTTCGCCGTCCTGCGCTTCCCCCACTACCTTTATGTCATCGTAGACCGATAAAAAAACCTTTAATCCATCACGCACCATCAGGTGATCATCTACGATCATCACGCGGATAGGATTAATGTCTTTTTCAACCATATTTATCTCTTAAAGAAAAGACAAATACCATAGGATCAATGCCGAGTGGTCAAAGAAAAACTCAAAATTAAACGGCATTGGTCTTTAATCCTTTGTCTTCTGTCGTATTCATCCATTCCACTTTAATAAATGTTCCCTCACCCGGTTTGCTTTCTATCTCTAACCCAGCGCCAATTTCCTCGGCGCGTTCATGTAAAATTTTCAAACCCATTCTGTCCGCAGAAATAGACTCGGGATTGAAGCCCATACCGTTGTCATTAATAGTAAGTATAACTCGCTCCCCTCCCATCTGCAACGTCGTGTGAATCGAGGTAGCTCTGGAGTGCTTGGCAATGTTATTGAATACCTCCTGGGTGATTCGATACAAGGCAATCTTCACTTTTTCCGGGATTACGGAATCTCCTTCTACAGTCATATCGACAGGAATGCGGGTACGTCCTGTGAAAGCGTTTCCCAACTGCCCCACTAACGTCTCTAAGTCGGCGGCTGCCAGCGTATCAGGGCGTAATTCAAACAGCAGGGTACGCATCTCACCCAGAGCCCCGCGCACCAATTGACGCAGCTTAACCAGATTGCGCTTTCCTTCTTGCGGATTGCGCTCCCAAATGCGCGGCAGCATTTCGGCAATCAGGCTTGCGGAGTAGATCGTTTGGGTGACCGCATCGTGCAAATCGCGCGCAAGCCGGCTGCGTTCTTCCATCGCGGCGGATTCCCTTTGCTGCTCCTGGAGGCGGGCGGATTTCATCGCTTTGGAGACATCAGTTGCGATGGTTTCAACCAGATCCAATTCGTCCTTGGTAAAGGTTCTACCAGGCTGGTCGGTAGTTATGACTAAAAACCCGGCGACTTCACCAAGCACTCGAAAGGGCACAAGCATGACACATTGAACCAGATGTTTGAGCAGAAATCCACGAACAGAGGGCTGCCATGACAAAAATTGGATATCTGAACTCACCAGACTCTCACCCTTATCCAATACCTGCCTGGTCAGGGGCATATCGTCCAGCGAAACATCGATGCTTGTTTGACCTATGCTGCCGATCTCCCGATCAAAGCCTACCAGGATATCCTGTTCACCGACAGCGGATGCTAGTATGACGACATGAGTATAACGGGCTTCAAAAAGCTCAGTGATAATCTTGCAAATACTCTGCAATACGGATGGCAAATCAGTTGCTGTGGTTACAACCTGGGAGATTTGGTGGAGTATTGCCAACTCCACAACACGCTGTTGTAAGTCAGCCTCAACTCGCTTCCGCTCGACGATCTCTCCTGCAAGCTTTTCGCTTGAACGTTTGATTTCGGCAGTGCGCTCATCAACCAACACCTCCAGGTGCTGCTGGTAATTTGTCAGCTCGGTCTCAGTTTGGAGGATCCCACGCGACAGGTCGATACTCATCATTATTATAATACCTAGAAAAGCAAATTCCATGATGTAGATGAAATTGACAGTTCCGGTGTCCACTAAAGTATCATGTATGTTTGCAATAAATAATATAAAAATTACCAGACCAAGCAGAAGTGCTTGTCGCCGGTCATCTTCTCGATACTTGCGGTAAGTGGCGTAGAAGAAGAAGCTGAACATGGTTAGAAGAAATAAGTCAACTAATATACGCCAGGGATTAGGAGTAGCCTGGTGAATAACAACCTGCTCACCCCATGGTAATGTGATGGGTCGCAAAGCGTTTATCTCGTCAAACAAAATGCCAAAAGGAAAGATAATATGTAATAGGATGATCACCGTGAACCATAGACTCATCCCCAGGAGGAAGCGACGCGCAATCACCCCGCTGTAGAAGGCTACAAACCACATCAATGTAATAATAACCAGCAGTGAAGTCAGACCGAATCCAAATTTGAAGGCGATTACATATTCGTCCACTGACCTGGCTGTGTGTATAGCCAGTACGGAGAGTATATTACCAGCGATGGAAAGGGACATAAGAGCGAAGGTCACGCTGGTCCAATCGCGCGGACGGCGGGATAAGCCAATGATCAAGAAGAGTAACCCAGCAAAAAGGCTAATTCCAACAGCAATCCCCAAGGCGACAGGTATGACATTCATCATTTGTCCAGATACCGAACTTTTCGCTGGTGTAAGGTTTTTAATAAACCGCGAGCTTCGCCAACCCCGATCACAATCACCACAATGCCGTACACAAGGGCTCCAATCGCAATTCCTCCCAATGCAATTAACCACACTGGTCCATCGCTTGTGGATCCCAACCAGACCCATAGTACCAGCGACATCACCATTCCGGCAATGACTGCCTGGGTGGCTCCCTTAACAATCCGCTCCCCTTCTAATCCCTTCAGCTTTCGGCGCATCAAAATTAACAATCCGCCCATCTCCAGGGTGGTCGCGATCGAATTCGCCAGGGCGAGACCACCGTGAGGCATCCATCCGAGGCGGGTGAATAAGGATGAGAAAGCATAGCTGAAGAGGACGTTTAAGCTCATCGCCAGTATGCCTATAAATACGGGTGTCTTCGTGTCGTGTAAAGCATAAAACGCCCGCGCCAGGATCTCAACCACTGCATGGCTGACCAGACCAACCGCAAACCACAGTAACGCCCAGGCTACCAGTTCAGTAGAACGTTCATTAAACTCCCCCCGCTGGTAGAGCAGCGTGACAAGCGGTTCGCGCAGGAGGATCACCCCCAAAGCAGCAGGAATTGACAACAGCAGAATCCCCCTCAGACTGGCAGCCAGTGAAGAACGCATCTCGTTCAATTTACCAAGCGCAACCTGGGCTGAGAAGGTCGGCATAGCCGCAATTGCAATCGATTGGGCGATCGCTGCCTGCGGCATTAACATCAGCGCAAACGCGAAAACGACCCCCGTTATGCTGCCTTCGGGCTGCTGGGAAGCAATGCGCACATTTACCCAGAAGTTCAACTGTACAACGGCTACGCCGAGCAGGCGCGGCCCAAACAGTCGGATTACTTCATAGACGTCGGGATTCTTCAAACCGAAAGTGGGGAAATATTTGGGCTTAAGGCGCAAAAGAGACGGGATCTGCAAAGCAAAATACAGGACGGAACCGATGACCACACCCCATGCCAAACCGTAGATGCCCAGATAAGGCGCCAATACCAGAACACCCAAAATCATCCCTATTTGATACATTGAAGGAGCCAATGCCGGGATGAAGAACTTTTGATTTGAGTTTAGTATCCCCATTACCAAGCCGCTCAAGCCAAAAAACACCGCCGAGGGCAGCATCAGTCTCAAAAGTGATACAGTTAAGGCTTCTTTAGCCGGATCGCTAGCAAACCCCGGGGCGAGGATATAGTGGACAATCCAGGGCGCAAATACAGCCGCAAGTATTGCAGCCAATATCAATACGACAAAGATCCAATTCAAAATCGCCGATGCCAGTTTCCAAGCCCCGCGGCGCCTGTCTTGGGTTAAAAGTCCCGTAAATACCGGAATAAAAGCCGAAGCTAAGGCTCCCCCAGCAATCAGATAAAACAGCGTTTCGGAAACCCGGTTGGCGGCATTAAATGCCTCCATATCAGCCCGAGTCCCGAACGCACCAGCTACTAATATCTGGCGGATCAGACCGATCAGATTGCCCAATATTAGAGCTGCCATCACCGTCCCGGCAGCCCGGGCGATTTGGCGGTTAGCAGATGTGCTGTCGATGTTCACAATCCAAGATTATATCCGAGATGTGGGAGAAAAGTATCTTCAGATACGCGAGCGTGATACCTGATGCATCCAATTATGTTCGACCTTGACACAGAACATACGTTTGTGTATATTTTGTTGCGCTGAATATGAGCCCTCAATATATGAATCCCGCGAGCCGGATGGCTTATTATGCTGAAGTATGGGAGATGGTGCGCCAGATTCCAGTCGGGTGTGTCGCTACATACGGTCAAATCGCGTCCCTAATTCATCCTCCGGAAGGGATTACTCCCCAGGCATACAGAGCGTTTGGTCCAAGATGGGTCGGGGGTGCCATGGCAGCCTGCCCGGACGACGTGCCGTGGCAGCGCGTTATAAACTCACAAGGAAAGATCAGCCTGCGTCGTGGAGATGGTCAAACCCACCAGAGAGAATTGCTGGAAGCAGAAGGTATTATCTTTGATGAGCGAGAACGGGTCGACTTGAGTCGATTCAGATGGTCTGGACCAGAGAATAAATGTTCCACCAACAGTGGAGGTACCGATGAACGAAACATCAAATTTTAACGGTTTTCCGGGTGAGTGTGTGAGATTTCTTTTTGAGTTGCACCAAAATAACAATAGGGAGTGGTTCAATGAACACAAAAGCGATTATGATACTTTCGTCAAGGTGCCCACGCAGGAGTTTGCCGGTGAGATGGCAAAAATATTAGAGGAGTTATCACCTGCTGAAGACCCAGCCCAACAGGTCAATTTTTCAATTTTCCGCATTTACCGCGACATCCGCTTCAGCAAGGATAAAACACCCTACAAAACTCATATCGGAGTTTGGTTTTGGGAAGGTAAAGGTCCCAAAATGGAAAACAGCGGCTACTACTTCCATCTCGAGCCTCCTAATCTTATGTTGGGCACTGGTATTCACACATTTTCGAAGACCCTATTGAAAGCTTACCGTGATTCGGTCGTCGATCCCGAATATGGTCCTGAGCTTGAAAAAGCCATCGAAAAGATCACCCAGCAAGGACAGCATTCGATCGGAGGTAAGCATTTCAAACGAGTACCGCGCGGATACGATCCAGACGACGAGCGCTCCGGATTGCTGCTATTTAACGGTCTTTATGCAGGAGTCGAAATCGAAATCCCCACTGAGCTTTATTCGGATAAGATTTTGGATTACTGTATTGAGAAATATCGGGATATGATTCCAGTTCACTATTGGTTGTATGATATGACCGGGAGAGCAGCTACAAGTTAAAACGGAACAGGATAACCTCTGCATGAAGCGGAATTGGACGTAACATTGGAATCAATGAGAGCCGGGTACGCCGCACCCGGCTCTCTCTAAGGAGGAGAAGAAGAGAAATCGCCCTTCGATCGTAAATATACCTTAGTTGGAATAATTGTGCTTGACGGAAACCCTACGATTACCCTACGATTACCCTCCAATTTACTAACATTCTTGACTCAATAGCCAAAATGGCTAAGACTTTTGCAATCAAGACAGAAAATCAGGGACGTCTTTATAAGATTCGGAGCAGAAAGAAATCCGAACCCAAAGAATTAGTTGCTCTGCAAGATGTGAACTTATCGATTCAACAAGGTGAATTATCCGGGCTGCTCGGTCCGAATGGAGCCGGTAAAACAACCCTGATAAAGTCTACATGACTAAAATGGAGAACGATTATGTCGAACGAATCAGAAATAAAACCATTAAACCATCATCCCTCCGGCAGCAATCTGCCTGAAAGCATCTATATCGGTAAACTGCCCGGTTCGCATATAGGGACAATTTATTTAGCGGTAAGCGAAGGAAAGCTATTGGCTGTTGGGCTTATTGATTCTCGAGACGATTTCATACGAGAAGTAAAACGGGGGCGAAAAAAGACGGGATCATTCCATTACAGTGAAGAAACTGCATATACACCTCAGGCTCTGGAGGCGGCCATTATACAAATCTCAGAATACCTGGAAGGAAAGCGGAGGGATTTTGCTCTGCCTATTGACTGGTCAATGATGACTCCATTCCAGGAGCAGGTGCTGCGTGCGACTGACTCAATCCCCTATGGCGGCGTATCCACCTACAGTGAGATAGCCCAGAAAGTTGGGAAACCCGGTGCAGCGAGGGCGGTGGGTAGTGCAGAGGCAGCGAATCCGGTTCCGATCGTGATCCCCTGCCATAGGGTGATCGGTTCGGATGGAAAACTTCACGGCTACGGTGGAAGAGGAGGAATCACGACCAAAGCCTGGCTGCTCAAACTTGAAAGTGATAATATTACAAACTAAGATACCCAACGATGGAGAAACCAATGTTAAAAACCAACACCATCAAACAAATAAATACACCAGAAATTGGGTCCAAGCTGGACTCTACTCGCTCTCAAATGCCATGCAGTACACTGGTGACTGGGTCGGTTTGATGGCGGGAGTGGTAATCATTATGGTGCCCACCACTAAGGTGACCACCATTCTGCTCTATACAATCCTGTCCGAGAGAATGATCTCCGGTATAACGATGGGTTCTGTAAAAGCGTAAATCAAATTGTCTGGAAGTGAATTGAATTATTGGAATAATGGATGTTATGGAATCAAAAATTCACCAAATAGAAGTCCGTACTTGGGAAGGAGAGGGTTACAAACCTTTGGTTTCCCACAGGGATTGGTTAGTGGCGCTGATGAACTGGGAACCACGTTTCGATCTAAGCGGTATCGGTAAGGTTGAACGACATAACGAAACTGACGAGGTATTTGTGCTGCTAAAAGGGCTCAGCATCTTATTCATATGTAACCAGGAAGAGATCCGGGTGATTGACATGCAGCCTGGAGTCCTTTACAACGTAACCCGAGGCACCTGGCACAATGTCATTGGTACTCGCGAAACCCAGTGGTTGATCGTTGAATCCAACGACACCAGCGAAGAAATTTCCGATTACCGCGATTTGGAGAATGACGAATTAGCTGCTCTCAGATCTCAATTTCCATCATGGTTGGAATAATGGAGACAAAACAATGAAAATAATCCTCAAGGGTGGAAAGATCATTACACCCGATACAACGCTTGAAAATAAATCCCTCATTATCAAGGACCGAAGCATTACGGGGATCCAATCCGGTGATATTAATCCATCACCTGGCGATAGGGTTATCGACTTACAGGGATATTGGATATCTCCGGGGCTGATTGACGTTCATGTGCACGGCGCGATGGGGTTTGATACTATGGATGCCACCCCCGAAGCGCTGCATAGGATGGGCAGCTTCTTCGCTGAACACGGGGTTGCCAGTTATCTCCCGACCACGATGACCGAGACACCGGAAGCAATTTTGAAGAGCATAACCAATGTCGCGAACTGCGCCCAATCCGATGAAACCGCTCAGCATCTTGGTGTCCACGTCGAAGGACCATACTTTAATCCCGCTCATAAGGGGGCACAGCCCGAATACAACCTTCGTGACGCTGATCCATCAGAGTATGAGAGCTGGTTAGATACCGGAGTTGTAAAGCTTGTTACTATCGCCCCTGAGCGCACAGGTAGCATGGCATTTATAGACCGAGGCATAGCTGGTGGAGTTGAGTTCTCCATTGCTCACAGCGGAGCCAGTTATGAACGGGTAATTGAATCCGCCGATCACGGTTTGCGTCAAGCCACACATACTTTCAACGGGATGTTAGGGCTGCATCACCGACAACCTGGAACCGTCGGGGCTGTGCTGACTGATGACCGCATATATGCCCAAGTGATTTGCGATGGCGTCCATGTTCATCCGGCGGTTATTGACCTTATCGTGCGTGCAAAAGGATCTCATCGCACAATCTTGATTACCGATGCGATCATGGGGACTGGGCTTGCAGACGGAGAATACGAGCTTGGTGGTGAAAAAATCGCCGTAAAAGAAGGCATCTCACGCACTGTCGCGGGCAATTTGGCTGGCAGTACTTTGACGCTTGATGCCGCAATACGAAACATGATTACTTTTACAACTCTCTCTTTTGAAGAGGTGCTGCCGATGGCGACTTCAGTGCCTGCGAAGGCTATGAATTGGTACGGTAAAAAAGGAATAATTAGACCGGGAGCAGATGCGGATATTACCATTTTCGACCACGATTTGAATGTTCGGATGACGATTGTAGCCGGGCGGATAGTTTTTCAAACCCTTTAAGAAGTAAAAAAACTGCATGAGTCCACTGAAAAAACGAGTGGACAAAACTGATCGTAATTTAATATAATGGTGCAAGAACAAACCACCATTAGATGCAAAGGGCCAAAGCATGTCCCGCGAGAATAAACAGCGCCTGCAATCATGCTTGATCAGCAATATCAATGACCTGCCCGAAAAACGTCCCAAGCGGCTGGAAATTCATGGGCCGGTGTACTTTTACAAGGAATTCTTCTGTCGCTTGAAGGAAGGGCAATTCTTGGTCCTATACGCTGATATACCCTCCCACCCCAACATTCTAGTAAATTTTTTAGTCGGACTGGAATATCTCAAGGCAGGTTTTGGTTGGAGCGACGAGGAGCTGTACGATGCCTTTGTCTACAACATGCAAGTTTGCCATACCCTGGGCTGCCAGCAGGTAGGGGAAGGGGACTTTGAACTGCGCACCCTGTACAACTTTCGTCAACGGCTCAGCCGATACATGCAAACGTATGGGGGCTACTATCCTGGCGATTGATGATTCTGGCGACGACATACACGCCGATTATGTGGTTGAAATCCAATCTGGGTTAAACTCACTCTTGCGCGAGCCTTTGCTGCTCCCGATCCTGCAGTTGCTTGCGTATTACCGCTCGATGATAAAAGGTCTCAATCCAGATCGACCCAAGAATCTAGATGCAGTGGTGGTTTTATAAAGGTAAATACAACCCTCACTTCCTCCTCAGCCCCCTTTCGCGCCCAAAAATGGGAGAGAAAGGGGGACAGTTACATTATGGGCAATACTATGATAAACTCGCTGGAATTATATATTCCACATTTCAGTGAAAATACCCAATATCGAGGCAAACAATAGTTGTGAGAGCAAAAGACTGGCTGGTTTTCATCATCTTGGGAACACTATGGGGGTCTTCCTTTCTTTGGATCAAGATAGCCATCCAGGAAATCAGTCCCCTGCTTTTAGTAACCTTACGGTTGTCGTTCGCGATCATCACCCTTACGATTGCAGCTTTTATTGCGCTCCCACTGTGGCCCCAAAGCAAGCGCCTCTGGCTGACATTGGTGTTCTTTGGGTTGATCAATACAGCGATCCCTTATTTTCTGATTTCGTGGGGAGAACAATATATCGATTCGGCGGTCGCAGCAATCT
>CBFDCK010000095.1:0-12384 GCA_965603285.1 uncultured bacterium | reverse complement strand
GAGCCCAAAGATATCCCTGAAACGGTGATCGAGGCAACCGGGGCGGCTGCCGGTGCGGCGCGCCTCTTAGCCCCGGCTCGATTTTCCTTGGCACAGATGGAGGAGTACCCGCCGGAGCAGGATGTTTCCGCAGAAGAGGCGCGCATCGGCGTGTTCGTCTGCCACTGTGGGACAAACATAGGGGCATATATTAATGTTCCCAACGTCGCCGAATACGCAGGCTCGCTGCCAAGCGTTGTGCACGCCGAAGACAACCTGTACACCTGTTCTCAAGACACGATCGCTCATATAATCGAACAGATTAAGGAATTAGATTTGAACAGGGTAGTCGTGGCTTCGTGCACCCCGCTGACGCACGAACCGCTGTTCCAGGACGCTCTGCGTCACGCCGGGCTGAACCCGCACCTTTTCGAAATGGCTAACATCCGCAACCAGTGTTCGTGGGTGCATTCGAACGATATTGAATCTGCCACCATCAAAGCAAAGTCATTGGTGCGTATGTCTATAGCGAAGGCAGCGAAGCTTGAATCACTGGAGGTCACCGAAGTGCCGGTCGATAACAGCGCGCTGATCATCGGCGGCGGCGCTGCGGGTATGACTGCTGCACTGACCTTAGCCGATCAGGGGTTCCCGGTGCATCTAGTAGAGCGCGAAGGCGAGCTGGGCGGCAATCTGCGCCACTTGCGTTACTTTGAGCCTGCAAATGGGAATGGCAACTCCTGGAGCCCGCAGGAATACCTGGCTGAGACGGTATACAAAATCAAGCGTAACCCCCTCATCGATGTGCACATAAACACAGAACTACTGGCGACCGGCGGCTTCAAAGGCAATTTCACCACTACACTCTCTCAAAGCGGGAATAGATTCCAGATACAGCACGGCGCGATCATCGTCGCCACAGGTGGCGTCGAATACAAAGGCAGCGAATACGGCTACGGTACAGATAGGCGCATACTCACCCAACTGGAATTCGAAGAGCTGTTAGCAGGTAACAGTGGATCAGTCAACCAGGCAATAAGGGACGTGGTTATGATCCAATGCGTCGGACCGGCAGAGAGATACTGCAGCAGGCTGTGCTGCACTACAGCGCTTAAGAACGCCCTCAAGCTTAAGGAACTCTCGCCTGACTCACAAGTAACCATCCTGTACCGCGATATTCGCACTTACGGATTCAAAGAACGCCTTTACACGGAAGCGCGCCGGGCGGGTGTCCGATTCATACATTTCGATTTTGATGACAAGCCGCAAGTGGAAATTTCGGACTCAGATACGCCAGTAATGGTGCGTGTAAGAGATCCATTACTGGATATGGAAATCGAATTAAAGCCTGATTTAGTTATATTGAGCACGCCGGTCGTCTCGCCGGAGGGGATGCGCGATTTGGCCAGCCGGTTGAAACTGTCAATCGATATGGATGGTTTCTTCCTGGAAGCTCACGTTAAGCTGCGACCAGTGGACTTTGCATCCGACGGCATTTTTATGGCTGGGATGGCGCACTACCCGAAATTCCTGGACGAGACCATTGCCCAGGCTATGGCGGCTGCCTCACGGGCGGCGATCATACTTTCCAAAAAAACCATGCTGACCAACGCTCGCGTTGCGGTCGTCGATCCGCTCAAATGTGTCGGCTGTCTCACTTGTGTGCGCATCTGCCCTTATGATGTTCCGCTTATAAGCAATGACTTAAGCGGTATCGGGAACATCCTGGGTGCAGCGTTTATCGAACCGGCAGTTTGCCATGGATGCGGATCGTGCGTCTCGGAGTGCCCGGCAAGGGCTATTCAGCTCATGTATTACCGGGACGACCAGACAATGATAAAAATTGACGCCTTATTCGATAAACAAACTGAAGAGCCAGGATTTGTGCCCCTAGAGCACATCGAGGTCAGGCAATGAGCACCCAAGAATTCCAACCCGAAATCGTCGCCTTTTGCTGTCACTACTGCGCATACGCTGCCGCGGATCTGGCAGGTTCACTACGCTTGGAGTACCCTACCTCAATCAAAGTGATTGAGCTGCCGTGTTCCGGAAAGATCGACGTATTGTATATGCTGCGGTCTTTTGAGGACGGCGCTGACGGCGTAATAGTGGCAGGCTGACTGCCTGGCGATTGTCATTACCTGGATGGTAATGTGAACGCCCGCAGGCGAGTGGAATTCACCAGAAATTTGCTCGAGGAGATCGGATTGGAAGGTCGCCGCCTGCAAATGATCAACGTATCGGCGGCAATGGCCGGTCAGTTTGCCTGGTCAGCGGCTGAATTAACGGAAGAGATTCGACAAATGGGACCCAACCCGCTGCGAGACTCTGATGGCACAAGAAAAGAAAAATCATCAGCCGGTGAGCCGCAGCCTGAAATTGAAGGAGGGCAGCATGAATAATGAACCCTATATCCTCATCGTTGACGACGATCCCGATATATTGGAGGGCATCACCACGATTCTCGAGACCCAGCCCTATCGCCTGACCACGGCACGCGACGGCGAACGATGTATAGAGATGCTGGCTGAGCAGACTCCGGATCTTCTGATCCTGGACTTGCTGATGCCGCGCCTGGACGGTTGGGGCGTGATCCGCGAGATGCGCAGCGAACCTCGGTATGCGAAGATACCGATCATGGTACTGACCACTGTGATTGAGGACGCCAGCCGCCGCCGGTATGAGCTGGAGACCGGCATGGCAATGGATGTGCAGGACTATATTCAAAAACCAACCCGACCGGCAGACTTGATTCGACGTGTCGAAAATTTGTTAAAAAGCAATGCCTAAACCAAGCAGCTCCCCTCTTCTTTTGACCGCCGAGCGGTTGAGCCGGGCGGAAATTTTCCGGGGTCTACCTGATAAAGACCTGATCGCAATGGCTGAATACTGTCAAGAAGAAAACCATCTTGAGAATCACACCTTATTGATGGAAGGCGAACCTGCAGAGAGGTTGTTTGTTATCGAACGTGGAAAAGTGGCTCTCGAAAAGAAGATCCAGATCGGTCGTCATTCCACACCCCGCAACGCCACCATTGGCTATGTCGGTCCAGGCAAGATTGCAGGCTTCTCGACATTAACGCTCCCGTATGTATATTCCACTTCAGCCATGTGCGTTGAACCAACACGGGTGATTGCTATTGATGGAGACCCATTGCGCGATTACCTGCAGTCACACCCACAGGCAGGCTTTATTGTCATGTCCAATTTGACTACTCTAATTGCCAGCCGATACCGCAAAGCTAACAATACACTGACATTCTTCCTCTCCATAGTTTCTCACGAATTACGCTCCCCACTGGCAGCCATAGAGAACTATCTGCAGTTAATGAATGATGGCTTCACTGGTGAGATGAATCCCAAGCAGAATCGGATGGTTAAGCGCAGCTTATTACGTATACTCGATTTGCGCGCTTTGATCGGCGATGTGGTGGATTTGGCTCGCATGCGACCGGAGCAAATCCAAGCCGATTTCGAGTGGTTCAACCCTGGCGAAGTTGGATCAGAATCTATTGAGGACGCCCAGCTGGCGGCAGCCGAGAAGGATATACGGATAATCGTAGAACCACCGCCCAAGTTTGAACCCATAGTGGGTGCTCGCAGGCGAATACGGCAGGTATTCACCAACCTGCTCAACAATGCAATCAAATTTGCACCAGAAGGCAGCAAGGTGATGTTCAGAGCTCGATACACGCCACAGGAAGTGATCTTCGAGGTAGAAGACAGCGGCTCTGGCATCCCGCCCGATGAGATCGACAACATTTTTGTGGACTTCTACCGGGCCAGCAACGTCGGGGAGACTACCGGCGCTGGTCTCGGTCTAGCAATCGCCAAAAAAATTGTTGATGCCCATAACGGCAGTATCAGTGTAACAAACCTGTCTGGCGATGACGGAGAAACCGGCGCCCGTTTCAGCGTCGTCCTTCCCCGGGACCTGACCACCCCGGAAATGCGCCGACTGGAATGGATAGAAACAGACAGCAACCGGGATTAAACCACCAGTTTATGAGAAACGCGCCGTGAAGGATAAAAGTTCAACCCAAGAGATTCTCAACATCATGGTAAAGCCAGCGCCAGTTGGTGCGGCAATGGTTGTTGGCGGTGGTATTGCTGGCATGCAGGCTGCGCTGGATTTGGCCGATCAGGGCTTTAAGGTTTTTCTTGTTGAAGAGAAATCGGCAATTGGTGGGCACATGGCGCAATTGGATAAGACTTTCCCCACCAATGACTGCGCAATGTGCAACATCAGCCCGAAGTTGGTGGATACTGGTCGCCACCAAAACATCGAAATCCTGACTGATAGCGACGTGCTCGAGGCAGACGGAGAGGCAGGAAATTTCACCGTAACGCTGCGGCGCAGGCCGCGCTATATTGACACCACAAAGTGCGTGGGCTGCGGAGACTGCGCTGAAGTCTGCCCGGTATCGCTGCCCGACCTGTACGAAGAAGGACTGAAAGAGCGCCGAGCCGCCTACCGCCTGTACGCCCAAGCCGTACCTGCCGCCTACACGATCGACAAACTAGGGACGGCTCCATGCAGGCACGCCTGTCCAGCAGAGCAGCGTGCCCAGGGATACATTGCACTAATCGCCGAGGGACGCTACCGGGAAGCCTTGCGGGTGATCAAAGAAGACAATCCCTTCCCGAGTGTCTGCGGTCGAACCTGCCACCACCCATGCGAGAGCAAATGCGCACGCGGGATGGTCGACCAGCCTGTGGGTATTATGTCACTCAAACGCTTCGTGGTTGATTACGCCCTGGCATACGGCAGGGAACCAGTCGACCAGGCAGCGCGCACCCACCCGGAGTGGGTGGCAGTCATAGGTGCAGGTCCAGCCGGTCTCACTGCGGCTCACGACCTGGTGAAGATGGGCTACGGTGTGACTGTGTACGAAGCCTTACCGGTCCCAGGCGGTATGATGCGGGTCGGTATCCCCGCCCACCGGCTGCCGAAAGGCGTTCTACAGCAGGATATTGATGATATTTTAGCGCTAGGCGTTGTGCTGAAGACCAGCACACCAGTTAAAGACCCACCGGCACTTCTGGAACAGGGTTACGACGCAGTTTGCTTGGCGACCGGCATTTCGTCCCGCGACCTTTCCCTGGGTCTTGAGGGCGAAGATTCGGAGGGCGTAATTTCCGCGGCCACCTTTTTGCGCAAAGTTAACCTGGGTGAACCCGTTACCGTTGGCGACCGTGTGGCTGTGGTAGGAGGCGGGATTACGGCGATGGATGCCGCCGCAGTTGCCAGGCGGTTAGGCGCCCAGGACGTGTATATGGTGCTCGACCGCCCGCGCGGCGAGCTGCCAGCTTACCATTGGGAAGTAGCAGCGATCGAAGCAGAGGGCATCCACCTGTACGAACGCACCACCGCCACCCGTATCCTCTCACGGGATGGGGTTGTGACGGGCGTGGAGCTGGCAGAGATCAGCAAGGGCATGGCAGTCGATAAAAACGGTCGCCGGCGCCCCAAAACCAAACCGGGTACCGAATTCAGGATTGATGTTGACACCATCATTGGAACGGTCGGTCAATTTTCAGATCTGAGCTTTCTCGACCAACGCTTTGACGACCTGAATGTGGATGAAAACACATTGTCGAGCGAGATTGAGGGACTGTTTGTGGTCGGAGGGCGCAAGACCGGCGCCAGCTACATTATCGAAGCCGTCGCACTTGGTCACCGGGTCGCAACCTCCATCCACCACTACTTACAGGAGCAACCGTTAGAAGAAATTGATACAAGCAGACCGCCGGTCGTTAAATTCACCCGCCAGGAGATCGAGCAGAGAGTCATTAACGGGGAGATCATACCCCAGGAGAGGTTCGAACCCGCCATGCTGCCCATGGAGGAGCGAGTGACCAGCTTCCGGGAGGTTGTGCTCGGCTTGACAGAACGCCAGGCGCGTGCCGAAGCACAACGCTGCCTGCAGTGTGGAATCTGTGCCGAGTGCTTGGCATGCGTTTATGCCTGCGGAGTCGATGCCATAGACCACAACATGGTTGAGCGGGAGGAACAAATACAAGTCGGCGCTATTCTGCTCGCTCCGGGATACCAGGCTTACAATGCGTCGCTCTCACAGGAATTTGGCTTCGGGCGCTACCCAAATGTGGTCACTGCTATGCAGTTTGAGCGCCTGCTTTCAGCCTCCGGTCCAACTATGGGGCACGTGGTTCGACCTTCAGACGGGAAAACGCCGCAGCGAATTGCCTTCCTGCAGTGCATCGGTTCGCGCGATCAGAGCCACGATTACTGCTCTTCAGTGTGCTGCATGTACGCCACCAAAGAAGCCATAATCGCAAAGGAGCACCACCCCGAACTCGACATCCACATATTCATGATGGACATGCGCGCCTTTTCGAAAGGTTACTGGAGCTATTACATGCGCGCCCGCGACCAGTATGGAGTCGAATATACTCGCTGCCGGGTGAGTAGTTTATATGAAGATCACGAGAGCAATGATCTAATCCTGGATTATGTGGACGAAGATGGGAAAGGTCAAACAGCGCGCTTCGACATGGTGGTGCTATCTACCGGTATGGAGATTTCAAAACCGGTGCGTGATCTCAGCCAACGTTTGGGAGTCGATCTGGATGCCTACGGGTTCTGCCAGACAGCGCAGTCCAACCCACTGGAAACCAGCCGCCCCGGCATCTACGCAGCAGGTCCGTTCCGTGAGCCAAAAGACATCCCCGAATCGGTAGTGGAGGCAAGCGCTGCAGCCGCATCAGCATCAAGCATCATGGCAGCATCCCGTTTCACACTCACAACCAGCGTTGAATTTCCCCCCGAACGCGACGTGATGAACGAAGAAGCGCGCATCGGCGTGTTTGTCTGCCACTGCGGTTCGAACATTGCTGGTTTCCTCGACGTGAGCGCAGTCAGCGAACACGCCAGGGGGCTGCCCCACGTTGTGCACGCAGAAACCAACCTGTACAGCTGCTCCCAGGACAGCATCCGCCATATTAGCGAAGTGATCGCAGAGCAAAAGCTCAACCGGGTCGTGGTCGCCAGCTGCTCTCCGCTCACCCACCAGCCTCTGTTCCAGGACAGCCTGCGTGCAGCCGGACTGAACCCTTACCTATTCAAGATGGCGAACATACGCAATCAATGTTCATGGGTGCACTCGCACGACAACGAAGCCGCAACCAGAAAGGCAAAAGAGCTGGTTCAAATGGCGGTCGCCCGGGCAACGCTTCTCAGCCCCCAGAAAACAATTGAAGTACCCGTCCAGCAGACCGCACTGGTCGTCGGGGGTGGTGCAGCAGGAATGACCGCCGCCCTCACATTGGCATGCGCCGGGTTCCCGGTTCACCTGGTGGAAAAGCAGGCTGAGTTAGGCGGCAACCTGAGACATATGTTCACTCCTGCAATCGGCCGGGACCCCCAGCAAATTTTAAACCGTCTCGTGGATGAAGTGCAGGCAGAAAAAAACATCACCCTGCACCTACAAAGTGAAATCGTCTCCACAAAAGGCTTCAAGGGAAATTTCACTACCATGATCGCATCTCGGGATGGAGAGCGACAGGAACTCTCTCATGGTGCGACGATACTGGCAACCGGAGCCCAAGAATACCGCGGTTCGGAGTACGGCTACGGAGGCGACGCGCGCATCATCACCCAACAGGAATTTGAGAAGCTATTAGCCGGCAATCAGGTAATCAAGGGGCAGGATATTAGTGATCAGGAAACCAGTAACCGGGCAATAAGAGAACAGCCACCTGATCACCTAATTGACCAATTACCTAATTCCATTGTTATGATCCAATGTATCGGTCCAGCCGAGCGGTTCTGCAGCCGAATTTGCTGCACGGTCGCTCTAAAGAACGCACTGGCATACAAGGATCTCAATCCGGAAGCTGAAATAGTCATCCTTTACAAAGACATCCGCACGTACGGTTTCAAGGAACGCTCCTACACAGAAGCGCGCCGGCGCGGCGTTATCTTCGTGCGCTACGAAGACGACCGCCGCCCACAGGTGAACACAGAAGATGATGGCACCTTGAGCGTCCAAGTCTGGGACCCAGTCTTGAACATGCAGCTTTTACTGAACCCGGGTTTGCTGGTTTTAAGTATGCCGGTTGTGCCAAACCCCGATGTCAAAAGTTTATCCACCCAGTTCAAGGTGCCTGTGGACAAAAACGGGTTCTTCCTGGAAGCACACGTCAAACTGAGACCGGTGGATTTCACTACTGAAGGCGTTTTTATGGCCGGAATGGCACACTACCCGAAGTTATTGGACGAAACCATGATCCAGGCTCAGGCTGCCGCTTCGCGGGCTGCAAGGGTGCTCAGCCAGAAAAACCTGGTCGCCGGCGGTCGGGTTGCCGTGGTGGACGAAACCCTGTGCACTGGATGTTTAACCTGCGTTCGCATCTGCCCTTTCCATGTTCCCCTCATTAAGCCCAATCTGACCGGCGTAGGGGAAATCCTGGGAGCAGCGTATATCGAACCCGCTACCTGCCAGGGATGCGGGTCTTGCGCATCTGAATGCCCGGCACGCGCCATCCAGCTGGTATATTACACCGATGCCCAGATGGATGCTGAAGTGGACGCATTGGCGCAGGTGGGAATTGGGTTTGTACCGATTGAAGAAGTGCTTGCGAGTTAGCTGATCAAGCAAGCAGGCAATTAGATAAACAGGTGATCAGAAAATAGGAAGTGAAGCAGGATTTAGATGGCAGAGGAACTACAAACAGGTACAATTGGCATTCATATAATCGCCTACTGCTGCGAACACTGCGCATACGCAGCAGCCGACCTTGCGGGCGGGCTGCGTATGCAGTACCCACCTCAGGTCAAGATCGTGCAGCTGCCCTGCTCAGGCAAATTGGATGAATTGATGGTCCTGCATGCCCTCGAAGACGGCATCGATGGTGTTATGGTGGCTGGTTGACTGCCGGGTGACTGCCATTACCTGGAAGGTAATGCCAACGCCAAGCGCAGAATAGAACGGATTATTGATTTGCTGAACCAAATCGGTTTAGAACCCGAAAGGGTGCGCATGTACAATATGTCATCGGCAATGGCAGGAGGATTTGTAGAAGCAGTAAAAGAAATGACTGATAAAATTACCGAATTAGGACCTAATCCATTAAGAAGTGTTGGCTGATTGTGCAATTATTTGGATTTTTAATAAATCGAATTCTGAATAAATCAAATTCTGAATATATTCATATTCTTAATAAATCTTACAGAAAACTAGAAGCGGAGGCAGGCTTATGATTATCGCCGAACAAAAATCCTTAGAGGAAATAAAAACACTGGTTGGAAATTCCGAGAAAGTGCTGGTGCTTGGGTGCGGCACATGTGTGACGGTTTGTTTTGCCGGCGGGGAGCGCGAGGCCGCTATCATGGCCTCCTCACTGCGCATGGCGACCAAATTGGAAGGGAAAAACAAAGCGATCACGGACATCACTGTGCAGCGCCAGTGCGAATGGGAATATCTGGATCAAGTCGCCGAACAGATTGGAGAAGCCGACGTGGTGCTTTCCCTGGGCTGCGGAATCGGTGTCCAGGCGATCGCAGAACACTTCCCTAATACCTGGGTGGTACCTGGTCTGAACACATCCTTCCTGGGACTGCCCAGCGAACAAGGAGTATGGGAAGAGCGCTGCGCAGCCTGCGGCGACTGCATCCTGGGCTTGACAGGCGGCATTTGTCCGATTGCACGCTGCTCGAAAACGCTGCTCAACGGACCTTGCGGGGGTTCGGAGGACGGGCACTGCGAGATTGATCCCGAAACTCCCTGTGTTTGGCAATTGATTTATGACCGTCTCAGCAGCTTGGACAAGCTTGATGTGTTGCTCGATCTGCAGCCGCCCAAAAACTGGCAAACATCGCGCGATGGCGGTCCTCGCAAGATTGTGCGCGAAGATTTACGCTTATTGGAAGAGGAGGAATAAGCCATGGTCACAGAACTTAAAAGCGAGAGCAAAGAACGAACAAACGGTTACTTATCAGGATCGAACCTGGAAAAAATTCTACAGGGAGGACATTTTGCCGTCACCGGCGAACTGGGTCCACCACAAAGTGCGGACGGTGAAGTGATCCGGGAGAAAGCTGCCCTGTTAAAGGACTACTGCGACGCGGTAAACATTACCGACAACCAGACCGCCATTGTGCGCATGTCCAGCATCGGCGCCGGAACGATCGTGGTTCAGGAGGGATTAGAGCCTGTCATCCAGATGACCTGCCGCGACCGCAACCGCCTGGCGATACAAAGCGACCTGTTAGGCGCTTATGCACTTGGTATGCGCAACCTGCTCTGTCTGACCGGAGATCACCAGAGCTTCGGCAATCACCCCGAGTCGAAGAACGTATTTGACATGGATTCTGTGCAGCTTGTGCAGGCAGTCGCTAACATGCGCGACGAATGCATATTCCAATGCGGCGATGCTTTCAAGGGAATCGAGCCGCGCTTTTTCATCGGTGCAGCGGCGGCGCCTTTCGCTGATCCAATTGATTTCCGTCCCTACCGCCTGGCAAAGAAAGTCAACGCTGGCGCCGATTTCATCCAGACCCAATTAGTGTACGACGTGGACGCTTTCGCCCAGTATATGGAGAAGGTGCGCGAACTTGGATTACACGAGAAAACATATATCCTGGCCGGCGTAGGACCGTTAAAAAGCCCTGGCATGGCGCGCTATATGAAGAACAACGTCCCGGGCATCCTGGTACCGGACGAGATTATTAATGAAATGAACGCCGCCAGCGCACCCTGGGCTGGTAAGAAAAAAGAAGAATTGACGAAAGAGGATAAGAAAGCCCGTTCAGCAGCCTGGAAGGAAGCAGGTATTAAAATCTGCATCGACTTGATCCAGAAATTACGCGCCATTGAAGGCGTTGCCGGGGTGCATATTATGGCAATCGAGTGGGAGCGGGCAGTTAAACCTATCGTCGAGGGCGCCGGTCTTTACCCACGCCCGCAGGTCGAAGAGAGAGTACCAGAGGCATAAGGGCTTACATTTCACGCCCACAGGAGATGGTTCATGACCGATGAAACAAAATCTGCCGACAGAATAACAAGCATCAATCCTGAGCTAGCGCGGCGCATCCAGGACGAACTTGGGCAAAACGTTTACCTGTGCTACCAATGCGTCAAATGCTCCAGCGGATGCCCGGTAGCCGAGTTCTTCGACTGGCAGCCCAACCAGATCATGCGCGCTTTGCAATTGGGTCAGGAGGACATCGCCCTGCAGTCGGAGACGCCGTGGCTGTGCGCCTCCTGCCAGACATGCACCACCCGCTGTCCGCAGGATCTGGATATCGCCGGGATCATGGAATTCCTGACCCGAGAGGCGCTCGAGCGCGGCATCAAACCTGCCGTTACAGAAGTGAAGATTTTCAACGATGCATTCATGCGCGAAGTGCGCATATGGGGACGAGCATACGAACCTGGTCTGATGGTAGAGATGAAACTTCGCGATCCCGGGTCAATGTTCGACGATGTCGACCTATATACCCGGATGTTAAAAAAGATGAAGGTGTCATTTATCCCCAGCTTTGGACATCCGCCCCGTAATGTAAAGCCCGTTCCAAACGCAGTCAATTCAGTCGCTTACTACCCAGGATGCTCGCTGGAATCAACATCGACCGAATTCAACGAATCGGCCAAATCCGTTTGTGCGGCGCTGGATCTAAACCTCTTCGAGCCTAAAGGCTGGGTATGCTGTGGCGCCACCGCGGCTCACCGTTCCGACCCAGAGACTGGATTACGTCTTCCGTTGGAGAATCTAGCGCTGATTGAGCGCAGCGGTTTCAGCGAAGTGACCATGCCCTGTGCAGCCTGCTTCAATCGTCATAAAGCAGCCCAGTATGAGATACGTAATGATGAGAGCCACTGGCAAGCCATGGATGAAGTATTGGATTACCGCTACCAGGACTCAGTCAAGGTAAATACCCTGATTCAAACGATACTCCAGCATGTAGGTGAGGAAAAGATCGCCGAGAAGGTACAGAAACCGCTTGAAAATCTGAAAGTCGTCTGCTACTACGGATGCCTGCTGACGCGCCCCCCCCAGGTAACTGAGGCTGAAAACCCCGAAAATCCCACCGATATGGACGAAATAATGACTGCTTTGGGCGCCGAAGTGCTTGATTGGTCTTACAAGACCTGCTGCTGTGGGGCGGCGCATTCGCTCACACGCCCGGATATCGTTGTGAAATTGAGCGGCAACCTGGTAACGCATGCACGCCAGGCAGGTGCTGATGTGATCGCTGTGGCTTGCCCGCTATGCCATGTGAACCTCGACGCTCGCCAGTTCCAGATGGACGTGGAAGAGCCGATGCCAATTATGTTCTTCACCCAACTGATGTCCTTAGCGCTGGGGTTGCCCGAAAAGGAAGCAGTCCTGCACAAAAACATGGTCGACCCGCGACCGCTCTTAAGAGAGAAGGGGATTATT
>CBFDCK010000094.1:0-12498 GCA_965603285.1 uncultured bacterium | reverse complement strand
GGCATTTTGCCTGCCGTTATTGGCGGGTAGCATACCCGCCCTACGAAAAATCGTATCGTGTAGGGCAGGCATTTTGTCAGCCGTTATTGGCGGGCAGCATACCCGCCCTACGAAAAATCGTATCATGTAGGGCAGGCATTGTGCCAGCCGTTTTCGGCGGGCAGCATACCCGTTATACGAAATGCCATTTTCGGCGGGTAGCATACCCGCCCTACTCTCAATAATAAAATACCCAACACGGATAACCAAAATTGGTAATGACAACTACCCAAGGTTTTGTTTATATTGGGGATGCGCGCACTAGTATATGCTCGGAAAACGATTTCTATTGGATAGCGCATTTCAAAAAAGTTGCTTGTAACGATAATAAAACATACACTCTATGTTAACAAGCGAATAACCACGGAATATGATGTGATGTGGTGAATTAAATAAGCAATAGGAGACAATTAAAGGAGATTAATTATGAGACGCAGACAGAAAAAGGACTTCACCCGCTACCAGATGCGCGAAAAGCTGGTTTCCATTGGGAATGACTTCTGGATCGAAGATGAAAACGGTGACCGGATTTTCAAGGTAGATGGAAAAGCTATGCGGGTGCGCGATACGCTGGTGATTGAAGACCGTCAGGGCAACCCGCTGTGCAAGACGCAAGAACGCAAACTGCGCGTTAAAGACACGATGGAAATCGAAAGCCCCGACGGGAGTAATCTGGCAACTGTTAAAAAAGCAGTAATATCTCCCGTACGCGACCGCTTTTCGGTCAAGATAGCCAACGGTCCAGATCTTGATATCAAAGGCAATATTCTGGATCACGAATACAAAATCGAAGCGGGTCGCGACACGGTGGCTGAAGTCTCCAAGAAGTGGTTCCGCGTTCGAGATACTTACGGTGTGGAGGTCGCCCCTGGTCAGAATGACGCCCTCATCCTGGCTATTACTGCTGCCCTGGATACATTGACCGAAAAATAACGGTTAAGAGGCGATAATCTCAGCGGTATGATCCATAATGGAGAATTATTGTATGGAACGGGTTCGCCAGCCTGGTGAACCCACATCGAGCAGGATGTGCCCAAAGAGATGCCCCCGTAAGGTAGAGTATTGGTCCCCAATGGCAGCATGGACCCGTCCAATCAGATGGATATGCCGCGGGATGAAGGAGGTGAAACGAAACAATAGGATATTCTATTTTTCATCAGTAATCTACGTTGTTTGTTTGTATGTGTGCCAGAGGGGCTTGCCCATTAGCATCGGCTGAAGCCCTAAGCACAAAATTATTCGAGTAAAAAGAAAAAGGAGAAAATAAAATGGAAAATAACAATAGTGATCGCTACTTGATGCTCTTTGGAGGGATCATTTCCCTGGTTTTTGGTATTTTGCTGTTTACCCAACCTGGTGCGACCCTATCGCTGATTATGCTGCTGGTGGGCTTATCCTGGTTCATCTGGGGCGTTGTCGTCCTGCTAGGCATCTTCATTGATAAGTCAGAATGGGGATGGAAGCTGTTCGGCGGGGTTCTCGGCATCGCGGCAGGCTTGCTGGTATTTCAAAATCCGCTGGCAAGCACGGTGGCTGTTCCTGCAGTCGTGGCAATCATCCTGGGTATCTTCGGCGTGCTGATCGGAATCTCTGCATTGATCGGAGCCTTCCAGGGAGAGGGTTGGGGGGCAGGAATTTTTGGCGCCATCAGCCTGGTAATCGGATTGCTGATGATTTTCAATGGGGCTGTCTCTGGTCAGGTGCTGATCTGGTTATCGGCTTTGCTGCTGGTAATCCAGGGTGGCTTTGGCATATTAATGGCTATCCTGAACCGCTAGAAATGAATTAAACAGCGTGTTTGATATGACCCTGAAGGTCTCAGAACCTCACAAAACTAGAGAAGAGTTTTGGGACGGGAACCAGCTCATATCGATTGTCTCCCGGAAAAATCTTCAGGGTCTGACCCTCAAAAACAAACGGAATAAGTGTTAGGAAAATATTGAAGGAAATTTTAGCTACCTGAAATTGCAAGTAATTGTAGAACCTTGAAAAAGAAGATTAAGGAGAATTGTGCCATGCCTTACAAATTACCCAAATTGCCTTATGAATACAATGCGCTTGAGCCCTACATCGATACGCGCACGATGACCGTCCATTACCGCATGCACCATGCCGCGTACGTGGATAAGCTCAACAAAGCCCTGGAAGGGTACGATGATCTCCAGGGTAAAAGTGTCTATGCTCTTTTATACGATCTGGATGCAGTTCCGAAAGAAATCCGCACCGCAGTGCGCAACAACGGCGGCGGACACGCCAACCATTCGCTGTTCTGGCCCAGCCTGAGCCCCAAGGGCGGCGGCGCTCCAGACGGGGGATTGGCGGAACTGGTCGAGTCAGCTTTCAGCTCACTGGATAGTTTCAAAGAGCAGTTTACCCAAGCAGCCCTGACCCTGTTCGGCAGCGGCTGGACCTGGTTATGTGTGGATGCTGATGGAAATGCGCTCATAAAAACCACCCCCAACCAGGACAATCCCATCTCGGAAGGATTGTTTCCCCTGCTGGGACTGGATGTGTGGGAGCACGCCTATTACCTGAACTATGAAAACCGGCGCCCGGATTACGTGGCTGCCTGGTGGAACGTGGTCAACTGGGATAACGTGTCCGCAAATTACCTCACCTTCCAGGCCCAATCCACCGTTGACGAGGTCTCCGGCAAGGTAAAAGGTTTCTGGAACAAAGTGGAAAGCGGCTGGTCGGACCTGGTCAGCTCAGACGCCGAATAGGTTAATGCCAATAAGGTTCTTGTTAACCGCAGGAACCTTATTGGATTGGTTTTTAATTTTAGTAGAACGGGCTTTAGTCCTCTCTATGAAGGTCTATTATCCATTGCAAGAGGGAAGCAATCCACCTGAAGAGAATATTTTTCAGCCGTATGTGTAGATCGAGATGGATGCCACCAATTTTTACGGTTATAGATAATAATCGTGTTCTTTTCAGACAGCCTCGTGTCAACATCGGGGTTTCCCGAAAAAGCGGTGTATCTAAATCCAGGACCGGAGAAGGTAATGAGCAAGAAGCATAAAAAAGACAAGAAAATGAAGCGCAAAGCATACGAGCGCGAATTGCAAAAGCTGGAAATTGAACTGGTCAAACTGCAGGGTTGGATCCAACATGCAGGTCTGAAGATCGCCGTGATCTTCGAAGGTCGCGACAGCGCCGGTAAGGGCGGCACGATTAAACGCATTACACGCCGTCTGAACCCGCGCGTTACCCGTGTAGTGGCGCTGGGAACACCCACGGAGAAGGAAAAATCCCAATGGTATTTCCAACGTTATGTGTCTCACCTGCCCTCCGCTGGAGAAATGATGCTCTTCGACCGCAGTTGGTACAACCGCGCCGGGGTCGAAGAGGTGATGGGTTTCTGCACGCCCGAGCAGTACGAAGAATTTATGAGCACAGTTAACGGCTTTGAGTTAGCCCTGGTGCAAGCGGGCACAATCCTGATCAAATACTGGTTGGACATCAGTGATGAAACCCAGGAAAAACGCTTCGAAGCGCGTATTCATGACACACGCAAACAGTGGAAACTCAGCCCGATGGATCTGAATGCCCGTTCGCGCTGGGTGGAATACTCAAAAGCCCGTGATGCCATGCTGGCGCGTACAAACAGCGGTCACGCGCCCTGGTATCTAGTGGACGCTAACGTCAAACGCCACGCTCGCCTGAATGTCATCAGCCACCTGCTCAGCTTGATCCCCTATGAGGACCTGACTCCGGAGCCGGTTAAGCTTCCCCGGCGCGAGAAATCTGATACTTACCAACACCCTGATATGTCGGGGTACAGCCATGTGCCGGAAAGATACCCATAATTTTGAACGGTCTGTTAGATAATCTGGAGGTAAAAATGACAAGGAAATTTCATATCGTAATCAACCCGGCAGCAGGTCAGCCGCAACCGATTTTGAACCAGATAAATGATGTATTCTATCCCGCTGATGTCCTGTGGGGTGTCTCGATCACACGCAAAAGCGGAGATGCGACCCGTTTTGCCCACCAGGCGATTGCTGATGGCGCCGAAGTCGTTGGCGCTTATGGAGGTGACGGCACCGTCATGGAGGTAGCTGAGGCCGTCCAGGGAGGACAAATCCCCATGGCGATCCTGCCAGGCGGCACTGCAAACCTGATGTCGGTCGAACTGGGCATCCCTAAAGATCTCACCAAAGCGGCGCAAATTGCGATTGACCCCAACAGCGTGGTCCGTCGTGTCGATATGGGCCAGACCGGAGAGCAGCTTTTCATGCTGCGGGTTGGGATCGGCTTTGCCGGCGAAAAGGTAAAGTTGGCCGACCGGGAACTGAAAGACAAGTGGGGCGTCCTGGCCTATTCCATCGCCGGCCTGAAAGCCCTCGAAACCGTCCCGGTAGCTAACTACCGGATCACAGTCGACGGTGAAGAATACGAAACCGAGGGCAAGACCTGCTTGATAGATAACGCCGGCAACATCGGCGTTCAAGGGATGAGCCCCTCTAAAGATATGAGCGTCAGCGATGGTCTGCTGGATGTGATCGTGGTGCATGATTCCAGCGTGGGTTCGCTTTTAGCGGTTGGTGGTCAGGTGCTTGGCCGAGACGCGAGCCCAGACAAAATCAAACATTGGCAGGGACGCGAGATCCGAGTCGAGTGCGACCCACCCCAGACCGTCCAGGGTGATGGTGAAATCTGGGGTGAGACGCCGGTGTCGGCCAGGGTGCTGCCTGGCGTGCTGCCAATCCTGACCCCGCCCGTAGAACCGAAATCATAGACCATGTTAATGATGCAAATATTTGATACTGCAGAAAGTGGAGTAATTTAGTTATTCTCTGTAAAACTAACAATATCTGGAAATGTAGGAGTAATTACATTTCCAAAAGTCGATTAATTTGTGATTTTCAAACATGAAGGACATAAGTACAAACCTGGTATTAGGGAGATTCCAATATGAGTTCTGAGATCACTTCAGCGCAAATCTCCCAGATTACCGATTATCTGTACATCTCTGCCTGGCCGCGGGGGAAGCATATCGAGCAGATCGTCTCCCTGGGTGTACACCTGGTCCTATCGATGCATTTGCTGCCGCCTGTGAAATTGCTGGGACATGACCGGTTTCGGTTGTTATGGCTGCCGACTTTTGACAATCCGCGCTTCCCGATATCGATAAAGACTCTGACTAAAGGGGTAAGGGCAGCTTTGCCCATCACCCAGGATGGTCAGGCAGTCCTGACACACTGCAAGGAGGGAAAACATCGCAGCGTCGCCCAGGCAGCCTGTGTATTAATTGGTATGGACTACTCTGCCGATGACGCTATGCGGCTCATCAAAGAGAAACGTGCTGTTGCGGATCCATATGCAGAATATATCCAGGTGCGAATCCGGAAATTTGAAAGCCAATGGTTTGAACTCAAAAATCGTTAGAGAGAAATAAATGCGAATCACGGAAATATAATCCCCTGAGGAAAACCAGATAATAAAGATGTCTACCAAGCCACACAGGCTGGAGAAGGATATCTGATCCAATGGGACCCAAACAGGAAAACGCCGGAAAGACTCTTAGGATTAAGCATCAGAGGAAAACGATGATCGAATCAGGGATCTATGATAGAGGAGAGAGCATGTGACGATGATCACCGTATTTAAATTCGACACACCAGAAGGCGCCGGATAAATGCTCGATCTGGTGCAAGACTTAGCCGATAAAGCAGTGTCTTCAGCTGAAGACACTGGAAAAAATGTAAATAAACAAAATTGATAGGAGGTTTTATGTCTGACTTAATCGGAAAAACAATTGCAGGATACCAGATCATCGAGATGATCGATGACAGTGGACGAGCGGAAGTCTATAAGGGTTTCCAACCGGACGAAAATCGCTATGTGGCGGTCAAGGTGCTCAAACCGGATGTGCAGAATGACCAGGCTGCCGTGCTCTCGTTCACTAATTACGCCCAACAGGCTGCCGGTATGCAGCACCCCAATATCCTACCGGTGTTGGATTCGGGACAGGAGGATGGCGCCAATTACCTGGTGACTCCCTTTATGGAATCCAGGTCTGCGGCGGATAACCTGTCTTCATACGCTGATCTCAACCAGGCGCAGAGGTTTGTCAGCGATACTATTCCCGGGTTGGAGTATATCTACAGCCAGGGAACTGTGCACGGCAATCTCCGACCTACCAATATCATCCTGGGCGCCCAGAGACAGCCGCAGCTGGCGGACTTCGGTATGGCTCCATCTCAGGCTCCCGCCTCCAGCCCCTATAACAGCCCCGAACAGGTCCAGGGAGGTGTAGTCGACCAGCGCACGGATGTTTATGCCCTGGGTGCGCTGCTGTATACACTGCTGGCAGGCAAGGCGCCGGATCCCGGGACAGTTGTCAATTTACGTGGGGTGCGACCGGATGTACCCCAAAGCGTGGAGCAGGTTGTGCTGAAAGCCATGGCGCAAAATCCGGATCAGCGCTTCCAGTCCCCAAGGGAATTCCAGAACTCACTAAACAACGCGCTGCAGCCGGTAGCGCCGCAGCCCGCTGCTGCGCCAGCCCAACCCCCGCCGCAGGAGAAGAAAGGCACCAACTGGACAGCCATCCTGCTGGGTGGAGCTCTGGTGATTATTATGTGTCTTTGTGTGGGACTGGTAGGACCCAAAATAGTGGATTATCTAAATCCGACCCAGCCCGTTTCGGTTGAACCCATCCAGTCCCCTGCGGCACAGCCGCCTGCACAACAGCCGCCAGAACAGCAGCCCCCTGCACAGCCGCCGCCAGAACAGCAGCCCCCTGCACAGCAGCCCCCCGAGCAGCAACCGCCTGATCAGGGTGCGCCTGAGCAGCAGCCAGCCGGGGAGGGTGGAGGTTTCGAATTTCCCTCCTGCGGCGGATCGATCGGAATGGCAGGTGCGTTCGCCTTGATGGGGGGCGCTTATACCTTCAAACGCCGCAAACGCTCAAGAACTGGGAAAACCGGCTGAGAGTTTGTGGTTTTTGAAAACGTGTTAAGGCTTTGATGATAGAACTGTACAGGTTTGACCAGAGGGTAATTGACGCGGCCATGGCCGGCTGCGTCAATTATCCAAACCAGAATAAACAAATGATTGGCGGATGTGGTTGTGGAGTTATATGCTCAGAAGCATCTTCTTATCAAGGAGAAAGAATATGACTCAAGAGAGTGCGTCAGCGAATATCGCATGCGGAAGCATCCCTGCTTTGAGAAAGCAACCATGATTGATAAAAAAGCACACAGTCACAGCAGGGTCCCCCTGGACCGGTTCTCGATTTTTATGATGCATGTTCTTTTGACAGTCGCCTACGGGATTCTGTGGACTATAAATTTAATAAGAGAACGGAAATGATGCAAGAGACAGCAGTTGAAAGTAAACAAAAATTAAACCTGTTTTTTGGGATAAAATTGATCAAGGGTATCCTGGTGATCGAATTATGAACCAGCGGCGAAAATACTGGCTTTATTTAGCGATTTTTCTAATCCTGCTCGGGGTTGCGGGTTTGACATCATCCTGCGGTACGGGACCGTCATCGCCGGCTGTGACAGGGACTGCTGCGCTTGACACCAGCGGCACTCAAGCCCCTGCTCAAGCGGATGCCGCTGCAGAGCCAGCGGGTGAGACGACGCCCGCAACTGAACCCAGCCCAGAGGGAGAAGGTGCGATTGCACCAGAAGCGGTCCAGGAAATATCCGACTCGGTCGCCGAACGAACGCCGGTGCCCACACCAACCCCGGATCGCATTGAACGGGAGGTTGTTGATTTAACCACCAACTTAGGAATAGCCGGTAAAACTTTCCTGGGTCTGACATCCGAAGATTGGTTCAACCTGGGGATTTCAGTGTTAATTGTTGTGGTGGGCTATTTCGTGGGCACCAGACTCCTGAAAATCCTGCTGCGATGGATCGCCAACCGCACCACGACGGATTTTGACGACACGAATCTGATAAAAATCGCGCCGGACCTGCAGTGGCTGGTGATCCTTTTTGTAGCTCGATATGCTGTCCTGCGCCTGGATGTTCTGAGCGAGGAGTTAAGGACAATTATCGTTGATATTTTCTTCGCGCTGGGTCTGGTAATCATTTCTACCATCGGCATCAGGCTGATCAATCTGGCGGCCGATTGGTACAAAGACAGCCTGCCAGATGCTGACGAACGACTGCGCATGAACCCGGTCATAAGTGCCGCTAAACGATCCTCGATCCTGGTTTTACTGGTCATCATGCTGAGCATTGGTCTGTCCCATTTTGGCATCAACCTGGGTGTTTTATCGATTACTGTATTGCTAGCGGCGTTGATCGTATCGTTTGGCGCCAAGGATGCCATCTCCGATGCCATCAGCGGTTTTATTATTCTAGTGGACCAGCCTTTCCGCGTCCACGATGGCATTCAAATCAGGGATGCTGACACGTGGGGAGATGTGCAGCAGATCGGAACACGCACCACACGAATTCTGACCCGCGATAACCGGGAGGTGATCATACCCAACACCAAGATGCTCAACAGCCAGGTGACCAACTACACTTACCCGGATCCCGAATACCGCATGCAGGTCGACCTGCATATCGCTTATGGATCGGACCTGGAAAAAGCCAGGCAGGTTATCATCGATACACTCAAAGAGGTTGATGGTGTGCTGACCGATAAGGGAGTGGAGGTCTTATTTATTGATTTTGGCGACTCAGCCCGAAAAATGCGGGCGCGCTGGTGGATCTCGGACTACCACCAGGATTGGGATGTACGCAATAAGGTATGTACAGCTATCGATGCTGCCCTCGAAAGTTCAGGTATCGACATTCCCATCACCAGCTACGATCTGAATGTAAAGATGGAAGGAAATCGCAGCGCTGGGCAGACAAATTAAGTTGGGAGAAAATAAGGAGAATATAAGACATGACTGCAAAAAAAAGTAAAGGTAATGGAAATCAGGGCGGGCTTGCACGCTTCCTACCGATCGTGGGGTGGCTGCCCAACTATGACCGCTCCTGGTTGAAGAACGATATCATCGCCGGTCTATCGGTATGGGCTTTGATGGTGCCCACCTCACTGGGGTATGCCACCATCAGCGGTGTACCGGTGCAGTACGGTCTCTATGCCGCGGCGGTGGGTTTGATCGCCTTCGCCCTGTTCACCACTTCCAAGCAGGTAACACAGGGACCCAGTTCATCCACAGCGGCTGTTTTGGGAGCGGCTGTGCTAGCCGTGGCCTCGGCCGGTTCGGATGAGGCTGTCGCAGTGGCTGCTGCCATTGTGTTTGTGGCAGGTCTTTTGTTCATCATCATGTACCTGTTGAAAATGGGATGGATCTCCGAATTCCTGGCAGCCAGTGTACTGACGGGGTTCACCTTCGGTGTGGCTATTAATGTCGCCGCCGGTGAGCTGTTCAAAATCACCGGAACGGAGAAAGCTGGTTCCAATACCTGGGAGAAATTGTGGACCTGGATCACCACCCTGCCCGAGTCCAGCATACCCACGCTGGTGGTGGGAGTCCTGGCGCTAATATTGGTGTTTGCGATCAAGTTATTCGCCCCCAAAGTACCGGGCGCATTAGTGGCGGTCGTGCTGGGTATCGGGGCGACGGCCCTGTTCGGTCTGGGTGAACTGGGTGTGGAACTGATCGCTGAAGTGCCGAGCGGTCTGCCCAGTTTCGTGGTGCCTGATATAGGCATGATCCTGGAAAACCTGGCCATGATCGTGGGTGCGGCGGTAGGATTGCTGCTGATCGGTTTTTCAGTGACCACCGCGGCAGTGCGCGATTATGCCAACAAACACAATTACCGCATTGATATTAACCAGGAACTGCTGGCGCAGGGTATGTCCAACGTCTCTTCAGGCTTGTTCCAGGGCATATTCGACAACGGCAGTTTGTCCAAGAGCCCGGTCAACGATGACGCTGGTGCAAGGTCTCAAATCTCCAACCTGGCTCAGGCTGTATTCATTATCCTGACCTTGATGTTCCTGGCACCTTTGTTTTCCGCTTTGCCGGAAGCCGTCCTGGGAGCCATCATCATAGAGGCCGTCATCATGGGTATGATGGATGTAGGTGAAATGAAGCGGTTGTACAAAGTAAAACCTTGGGAATTCCTGGCAGCCATGGCGGCTCTGCTGGGTGTGATGACATTTGGGATATTGCAGGGTGTTGCCATCGGCGTGGCGCTGTCGATTGTGTGGCTGGTGGCTGTGTCTGCTCTGCCCTACATACCAGAACTGGGGCGAAAACCCAATACACACGCATTCTTTGACCTGAATGAGCACCCCGACCACCAGACCTTTCCAGGCTTGAGCATCCTGCGCTTCGATGGCGGTCTGTTCTTTGTCAACGCCGATGCATTGGGTGACCGCTTGCGGGATGTGCGCGTGCATGCCGACCCGCCGCTGAACGGTGTCATACTCAGCATGGAAGGCGTCAACTTTATGGATGTAGAAGGCGCTGATACACTCAAGAAGATATCTCTGGCTGGCAAAGACCTGGGGATCGACCTGCACATCGCGCGCCTTAAACCGCAGGTGTTGGAGGTGCTGCAGAAAGATGGAGTGGTCGAATTGATCGGCGCTGAACACATCCACGATGATATCGCTTCAGCAGTTGAACTGCATTTGAGCAGGTATCCTGTGGATGCAGTGGACGGAACTGGTCCAGACCAGGCCGATGATAATTAGTATTTAAATCATATCCAAAAAAATAATAGGAGCACAGGAAATGTCTGAGCAAACGATAGATATAAAACAGCTGTCCCCCAAAGAGCGCGCTGATCAGGGTAAAAGTTTAAGAAAGCAGGCGCCGCGCAGCAGTCACGGCGATTGGGCTCCGGCAGCCGGCCGTCCAGATCCGCTCGATTTGCTGCAGGCGCAGGATGAGGGGCGGTTGCAGTATCTGCTGCCAATCAAGTACGGGCGCATGCTAGCCTCACCCTTTGCCTTCCTGCGCGGTTCGGCCACCGTTATGGCCTCTGACCTGGCGGGCACTCCTGTCACAGGGCTGAATGTAGTCCTGTGCGGGGATGCCCACCTTTCCAACTTCGGTATCTTTGCCACCCCGGAGCGCAACCTGGTATTTGACATCAATGATTTTGATGAGGCCTACCCCGGTCCCTGGGAGTGGGACCTGAAAAGGCTGGCTGCCAGCGCGGTGGTGGCCGGCAGGGAAAATGGTTTCAAGGAGAAAGACTGCCGCAATCTGGCAGCAACAGTTTCCCGTTCATACCGCACGATGTTGAAACGTTTCGCAGATGCCGCCATTATGGATGTGTGGTATTTCAATGTGGACGTGGATCAGGTGATGAATGTCTTTAAAAAGTATTCAAAAACTGGCGCAAAAAGCACCAAAAAGGCGGTTAAGAAGGCGCGCTCGCATACCGGACAGAGGACCCTGGGCAAACTCACTGCACTGGTTGATGGCAAGCGCCAGATCGTAAACGACCCGCCACTTTTAGTGCGCTTGAGTTCGCTGCTTGATGAAGATCAGAAAAAACAAATCTCACAGGCGGATATTGAAAAATTATGGAATGAGTATGTAGAGAGTTTATCTATGGAAAGACAACGGCTGCTGAGACGCTTTCGAATCACAGACGCGGCATTAAGGGTGGGAGGGGTTGGCAGCGTCGGCACCCGCTGTACGATCGCTTTACTGGCCGGTGACGCGGGACAGGATGACATGATCCTGCAGCAGAAAGAGGCAGGTCCCTCTGCCCTGGAACCGTATTTGCCAAAGAGGGATTTTGCCAGCCAGGCCCAGCGAGTAGTCCAGGGCCAGCGCACCATGCAGGCTGCCTCCGATATCTTTCTGGGATGGACACACGGTCACCAATCAGGAAGACACTACTACTGGCGTCAGCTGAAAGATATGAAGGGCTCCTTCGAAATTGCCACCCTGGATGAAAGCGGTCTGGGTACATATCTGGGCGTATGCAGCGTTTGTCTGGCGCGCGCCCACGCCCGTTCCGGGGATGCCTCTGCCATTAGTGGCTACCTGGGGAGCGGGGATGTTTTTGACAACGCCATCGCCGATTTCGCGGTGGCTTACGCCGACCAGACCGAAGTGGACTACCAGGCGCTGGTGGATGCCGTGCACTCGGGACGGATAGTTGCGGAAACGGGCGTCTAGGTAGTTATCCAATATTTGTAATGCAATATCACTTTTTTATGAGTACGTAGAAATGTATTAACAAAATTTAAGGACCGTTTATGAGCCAAACTCAAAAACGAAAACATAACAAGTTGGATGATTTATTTTTTCTGGATGTGCTGTTTGATCCCAGAACTCGCCCAATTTTTATATATATTGTGATCATTTTGATGGTTGGCGCAGTGTTATATCACTGGTTAGAAGGGTGGGATTGGGTAGATTCGTTTTACTTCGTTGTGATCACTTTGACTACCATAGGCTACGGCGATTTCTCTCCAACCACCCCTCTGACAAAAATAATCACTATTTTCTACGGCGTTAATGGGGTGATCATTCTGCTCATGTTCTATGATGTCATCCGGCGC
>CBFDCK010000093.1:0-12548 GCA_965603285.1 uncultured bacterium | reverse complement strand
GGAAAACCATTTGCAGTTGGCGCAAAGTTTTAAAATCGCGCCTAGAAAGTGCGGGAGGCAGCGAGATCCCGAACATATCTATATCACCATCCGTTCGTTCGACCAGACCAACAATAGCCCGTCCTAAAGTCGTTTTTCCGCTCCCACTTTCACCGACCAGACCTAACGTTTGCGCCCTTTGAAGCGATAGACTGACCCCGTCAACCGCTTTTACCTTTCGGGCAGGTTCCGCAACAATCACTTCCTTTATAGAACGCCCGAGGTTGAAATGAACTTCGACATCACTCAAATCCAAAATTGTGTCATCTTGAATATTCTCATATTGATCCAGTGAAATTTCGGCTCCACCTTTTATAAACTCTTTGGGAGTTTCTCTGGCGCTGATACTCCCAGAAGCAATCTCTTCCCAACGGTGGCAGCGTACTTTGCGACCATTACTCGTAGAAATAATCGGGGGACGCTGGGAGCATATTTTGATCGCCAGGGGGCAGCGAGGTTCAAAAACACAACCTTCGGGTCGCGCTCCCAACCCTGGAATTTGACCAGGGATTGCCCCTAATTGAACTTCGTCTTTCGTTTCTCCCAAACGCGGGACGCTGTCCAACAATCCTTGGGTATATGGGTGCAGCGGCTTTCTGAAAAGATCTTCCAGCGCTGCATCTTCGACCAATTCACCAGCGTAAAGGACCGCCACTCGATCACAGATTTGCGCCACCACACCCAGATTGTGAGTAACATACAGGATTGAAGACTGTAAATCAATAATAAGCTCACTCATTCGATCCAGGATCGAGGCTTGGGTGGTCACATCCAGACTTGTGGTCGGTTCATCCAATATCAACAAACAGGGTGTCGTGCTCAATGCCATGGCGATCAAAACCCGCTGCTGCATGCCACCGCTGATCTGGTGAGGATAACTATCCGCAACCCTTTGCGGGTCGGGAAGCCGAACCATACGAAAAAGCTCCAACGTCTTGGCTCTGGCGGTCTCACGATCCAAACCCTGGTGGTGACGCAAGATTTCAGATAGCTGCTCCCCTACCCGGATCGATGGATTGAGAGACGAGAGCGGATTTTGAGGCACCAGGCTCATTTCAACACCCCATACCTTGCTCATTTCCGCTGTGCTCAGGGAGAGTAAATCTCGACCATCAAATTCAATTTTTCCTGCCCGGACAACTCCCATATCACCCAGATAACGCATGACCGCCATCGCGACGGTAGTCTTTCCCGAACCGCTCTCTCCGACCAATCCATACGTTTGACCCGGTGCGATCTGAAGTGAAAAATCCCGCACCGCATCTAACAGTAAATCTCCATGCCGGTATGCTACAGTGAGATCTTCGATTATCAACGTGGGGGATTGGTCTTCAGTTTTAGTGTTCATTAACTTTTACTAACCCGACTTTTGCCAGACTCGTTTAATGCCGTCGGACATCAAATTTACTCCAATAACGACCAACGTAATTGCTCCTGCTGGGAAGTACATTGCCCAAGGTATCTGGAAAACGTGTACGCGAGCTTCTTTAACCATCAGACCCCAATCAGGATTAGGAGGCTGTACCCCCACTCCCAGGAATCCAAGTGAAGCAACCAGGAAAATGGCATAAGAAAATCGTAAAGCAGATTCGACGGTCAATGCAGGTAATGTGGAGGGAAGAATCTCTCGAAACAGGATATAAGATATGGATTCGCCCTGCAGTCGGGATGCTTCAACGAAGCCGCGAGTTTTCACTGACAGTACGACACTGCGCACAACACGCGCCACAATGGGTGTATAAACGATAACAATGACAATAAGCACGCTACTACGTGATGGACCCAATATCCCCAGAAGCAGCAGCGATAACAACAAAGCTGGCATCGCCAGCAGGCTGTCGAACAATCGCATCAAGCCTTCATCGAACCAGGCGCCCATGTATCCGCTGAGCAACCCAAAGGCTGTACCGCAGACCACAGCAAGCAGCGTGCCCAGTCCGGCTAAGGTAAGAATATCTCGGGCTCCAATCACGACCCGAGTGAATACATCTCGTCCTAAGTTATCGGTCCCAAACCAATGCTGGAGGGAGGGAGGCTGCCGCGCGTCGGCTACAATTTGTTCGTTTGCCCCATAAGGAGCGATCAGCGGACCAAACAGTGCCACTGTTAAGAATAACAAGAATATTGTAGTTCCAATGGCAGAAGAAGGCTTGGCATATAAGCCACGGAATAGGTCGATTATTCGATTGGTCCGATTTGCAGCCTGGGAAGACGGAGAAATTGGTTCCCTCTGTGGTTCCTTACTGCTCTGTCTATTAGAGGATAATGGTTCAGAAGAAATCGACACGCGGGAATTTAATAGAAGCCTGGTACCGGCAATGCGGTACCAGGCCATATTAGGAATTTTGTTATTGTTTAAAACTGACGTCCCGGAAATCGGTTCGACCGGCAAAAGCTTTCAGATCGAAACCTTCGAACTTGTCACTGATGGCGGCAAATTGACCAAAGAAGTATGGGATTATCACCGGTCCGCGTTCTATCAGTAGCTCCTGAATATCTGCATATGCCTGAACGCGCTCATCCTCATCCAAAGTGGTGCCTGCGGTCAATGCCAACTTGTCAAATTCTTCATCGCAAAAATGAGATTCGTTCCATTTAGCATCACAGACGAGCATGACATCCGGGTAGAATTGCGGGTACGGGCGCGAGCCCCAACCAGTAATGCCCAATGTGACTTCCAGCCAACCATCATCGCCATAATAAACGCTCTCCGGTTCAACGAGAACGTTGACATCAATACCCGCTTCTGCCCATTGTTCTTTTAATACTACGGCTAAATCGGGACGGTTGCCGGTATCTGGTGTATGCAAATCGAGGGTCAGACCATCAGGGTAACCTGCGTCAGCCAACAACTGACGCGCCGCTTCGACATCGCGAGCAGGAATGGGAGTATCTTCGGTGTAATAAGCCGAATACAGTGGACCGATTGGACTGTCACGTCCCACAGCGCCATAACCCTGGGTCACCAGAGCAAATATCGCATCCCGGTCAGTGGCTAACTTAAAGGCTTCTATCACTTTGGGATCATTCCCTGGTTCACGATCGGAACGCAAACGTACCAGGTCAAAACCATTCGTGGGTATATCAATGGTGATGACACCCGGTTCATCCTTCAGACTTTCAAACAATGCTGCCGACATGCGCATTGCCAGATCAACCTGCCCACTTCTCAGCGCGTCTACAGCCGCAGTCTCATCCGCAAAGAAGATGATCTCAAGACCTGCTAGTTTGGGTTGTCCTTCTGCCCAATAATTTACATTGGCTGTCATCTCAATGCGATCTTCTGGGCTGTAATTCGTGACTTCAAAGGGACCAGTGCCGTTAAATTGGGTTGTATCCTCTGTCTCTGCTTTCATCACCAGGGCGTGATTGTCACTTAGATCGTACAGGAAAAAGGGGTTGGGCTGATTCAACGTAAAGATTACTTCCAGATCTCCAGTCGCTTCGATGCTCTCAATATTGGCATACAGATCAGAAGTTGGATATTCCGCGTCTGGATCTCGTAAACGGTCGAACGTCCAGACGACATCTTGAGCAGTAAAAGGGCTGCCATCGTGGAAAGTGACACCCTCTGCCAGTGCAAACGTATAAACCAATCCGTCTTCGCTCACGTCCCACCCTGTTGCGAGTCGGGGTACGGGGTTGCTTTGCGGATCGACATCCACCAGGTAATCATAAATGTGGCTGGCGACCAGGACCTCACTGTCCGATGAGATCAGAGCCGGGTCAGTTTGCACCAAGGGCTGCATGGCGACGCGTAGAGTTCCTTCAGCCGCCATCTCTGGTTCGGCAGGCTCTTCCACCTGTTCAGTTTCCTGAACTCCAGAGTCTTGCGCGGCTGCTTCCTCCGCTTTTTTGGTGGACTCTTCCGCTTGTGGAAGGGGTTCAGTCGCCTCAACCGGTGCTGAAGTTGTAGCAGCCCCTGAACATGCCTGCAGGAAAAGCACCATGATCAGGAAAACCGCCATAAACAGCGTCAGTCGCTTCTTTGAAGGTTGATTGTTGGATTTCATAGTTTCCTCCTTATAGGAATTGTTTATTATATATCGAAATTTCTCAATATTTTTAATCCACCCAGGTATTAACTATATTTCAATTAAAGATATATTGCATAAATTATATCAGATACTTTGGTTCGAATATTTATACAAGATTACGGGTTAAGAACGACTTGTTTTCCATATATAATAACGGTCTTGCCCGAGAAAATATGCCAGATTACGTAAAACCGAGATTCTTCGCTCCGCCAAGCGCAGACATTCTAATGCATGTCATTCCGAACACAGTGAGGATTCCCTGAAATGTTATACAATTCAAGTTTGACTGACTACTACTTGTGGTTCAGAATATAATCAATAACTAAGTGATAGACACTTAAAACAAGGAGTTGCTTATGCCCAAGAACTACCATTCATTTCGGGAAGAAAAATATTCTCTCCGGCAGGTGGCACTAGCACAAGAAATGCTGAAATCCGATTTGAGTGCAATTGCCGTTAATCCAGGTGCGAGCCTTACATACCTGACCGGCTTACATTTTCACCTCAGCGAACGTCCTGTAATCTTCCTGTTTATGCCTAACTCCCAGTCTATATTCGTCCTGCCAGAACTGGAAGTGGGCAAAACTGATTCGCTACCCTTCGATGCACAAGTATATACTTACGGTGAGGAACCGACCGACTGGTCGGGCGTGTTTCGTCAAGCCATTTTGGAAATTGAAATTGGTAGCGGAAAAATCGGAATTGAATCGCGCAGAATGCGCGTGCTTGAATTTCGCTTCTTGAAGGAAAGTGCACCTCAAACCCAGCTCATCGATGCTGGTGGACTCCTATCCAATCTGCGCATGTACAAAGATCAAAACGAGGTATTAGCTATACGCAAGGCGGTGAACATTGCTCAGCATGCAATTGCGGATACCCGGTCTGTGATAAAAGCCGGGATCACCGAACGTGAAATAGCAGCCGAATTGACCATTCAATTATTACGCAATGGATCCGAGTCTGAATTCCCCTTCTCACCCATTGTACAGAGTGGTCCAAACAGCGCCAATCCACACGCGACACCTTCTGACCGCAAACTTGAACGGGGAGATCTGCTCGTGATTGATTGGGGTGCGCGTTATGAGGGCTATATTTCTGATATTACCCGCACTTTCTCGATTGGAGGAGTTGACAACCAACTGGCGCATATCGCTCAAATCGTGCTTGACGCAAATTGCGCTGCGCGGGGCGCGGCCCGTCCGGGAATTTCGGCTTCGGATGTTGATCAGGCAGCTCGGGATGTAATCAAGGCATCCGGTTATGGAGACTTTTTCATCCATCGCACCGGTCACGGTATAGGTATGGAAGGTCATGAAGCGCCTTATATTCGCGCCGGGAATGATATGGTGTTAAAACCAGACATGACCTTCACCATAGAACCAGGCGTTTACCTACCAGGTAGAGGCGGTGTCCGCATTGAAGACGATGTACTTATTAGCGAGTGTGGTCTGGAGAGCCTGACGGATCTGCCACGAAAATTAGAAATCATCGCAGCATAAAATTTATGAACATTCCTGGCACTGATCCATTCTAATATTCCATGAGCCGTGATCTTATTCTCGTCGCTTTCGCCTTGATGACCTGGGGCGTTGGCGAAGGTATGTTTTTATTTTTTGAACCCCTCTATTTACAGGAAATGGGAGCCAGTCCACTTGAAATCGGCGCAATCCTGGGCGGGGTTGGGATTGTTATGACAATCGCCTATCTCCCGGCAGGATATTTATCCGATCGATTTGGTCGTCGACCTATGCTGGTTTCTGCCTGGATTCTCGGGACTACTGCAACATGGGTAATGGCATTATCCGGGACACTGCCAATATTCGTCTTAGGGATTGGTCTCTATGGGTTTACAAGTTTCGTAGTGGTACCATTAAATAGCTACGTCACAGCAGCACGAGGCAAGTGGAGCGTTGCACGAGCTATTACATTTATTTCAGCCGCGTTCAATTTTGGCGCCATCCTAGGACCGTTATTGGGTGGTTGGATCGGAGAACAGGTAGGATTACATTTTTCGTTTCTAGCTGCAGCCTTTATCTTTCTGCTATCAACATCAATTATATTATTCATTCGCCCCCAACATGTTGAAATATCCTCTTATGACCGGGGAAGATTTGGGTTTGGCGGTTTACTAAATGAACGTTTCATGCGCTATCTGGTCATGATCTTCATCGTCATGTTCGCAATGTACCTACCGCAACCCCTGTCGCAGAACTTCTTACAAAACGAACGCGGAATTTCACTTTTCCAGATAGGTCAATTGATTTCTGCTCGCAGCGCCGGCATCGTCATCCTGAACTTAACTTTAGGACAACTAAATGCCAGGATAGGATTTATAATTGCGCAAGCTACAATGGCAATATTCACAATTCTAATATGGCATGGTACAAGTTTTTATCAATACACCCTGGGTTACATCCTACTAGGCAGCTACCAAACAGCTCGTTCGCTTGCTGTTGCACAAGGAAGGGCATTGACCCAGGCTTCGAACATGGGAATAGCTTATGGCATGATTGAAACGGTGATGTCGTTAGCCATTATCCTGGCTCCCCCATTGGCGGGATACCTGTACACTCAAAATCCGGTTTGGATTTACTCATTCAGCACAATGTTCATAATTCTTTCAATTCTAATTACGTTTTTCTTTTCACCGCTGAAAGCAAGTGATCTCACATCCTAGAAAGAGGAGAAACTCATATGGACACCATCCCAAATTTCAACATAACTGTCACTCTGCTCGTTCAAAGTATGGGGGATTGGCTAGGAATACCAATGATACTCTTCTCATTTCTGGGTAACGAAGTATTTTATTTATTTGTCGCTCCGGTTCTTTACTGGTGCATAAATGCCAATCTAGGTTTCAGACTGGGTTTACTTCTTATGATTAGCGGCGCAATCAACTCCAATCTTAAAATATTATTTCATCAACCTCGACCATACTGGTACAGTACCGAGGTGAGCGCTTACAGCTCTGAGAGCTCATTCGGTTTTCCCTCCGGTCACGCCCAGAATGCTGTTGTTGTGTGGGGAATGATCGCCGTTTGGATTCGACGACTGTGGATATGGATTCTTGCAATTTTAATTATTTTTCTGATCGGATTTTCGCGCATATATTTAGGAGTTCATTCCCCCAGTGATGTAATAGCCGGATGGCTTGTTGGCGTACTTATCTTATGGACTTATGTAAAATTGGAGGGACCAGTATCGCGGTGGCTGGGTGTTTTGGGTCCTTTTTACCAAACCCTGGTCTTTTTATGTGTTTCTCTTAGCATGGTTTTTCTCGGGGCAATTGCGCTAAACAGCTTGGGAGATTGGACTATCCCCGAGAGCTGGATAACGAATGCGGCTCTAGTAGTTCCAGAAGCGGAAACGATAGATCCGTTGGCGCTGTCGGGAATGGTCTCAAACGCAGGCGCATTCTTCGGTATGGCGGCAGGATGGATATTCATCAAACATAACGGCGGATTCGATGCGGGCGGTAAATGGTGGCAGCGATTGGTACGCTTTGGGATTGGATTATTGATTGTTGGTTTAATATGGGCAGGTCTTAGGGTCATCTTTCCACAGGGTGAAGATGTGGCGTCACTCAGCCTGCGTTTTATTCGATACGCTCTGGTCGGATTCTGGATTATCGGTCTGGCTCCATTTTTATTCATCCGGTTAAAACTGGCAAACACAAGCTAAGGTTATTCCTCTTTTTCGTCAGCCAATTCCTTTTCACGCGCATCAATCACCTCTTGAGCGACATGCGCCGGCACGATCTCATAGTGTGAGAACTCCATCGAAAATACGCCCCGTCCACCAGTAATTGAACGCAAGTCGGTCGTATAACGTTGAATTTCTGCGAGTGGTACTTTCGCGGTTACAACAGAACGACCTTTCTCGTTATCCATACCCTGAACTCGAGCTCGACGTGTGTTCAAATCTCCCATAATATCTCCCATGTTTGTCTCTGGAACGATCACCCGCACGTTCATTATGGGTTCCAACATGACTGGAGAGGCTTGCTTGAAAGCCAGTTTGAACGCTTCTCGCCCAGCTATTTCGAAGGCAACAGGCTTGGAATCCACTGGGTGCTCTTTCCCGTCATAAACCGCTATGTGAACATTCTTTACCGGGAAACCTGCTAAGACACCATCTTTCATTACCGCCTTGATACCCTTTTCAATGGCAGGCATGTAACCCTGGGAAATAGAACCGCCGAAAACGGCGTTTTCAAAACTATAATCTTCATCCTCATAAGATTCTACGCGCATCGCCACTTCAGCAAACTGCCCAGCGCCACCGGTTTGTTTTTTGTGCCGGTAACGGGCGTCACCATTCTTGGTGATCGTCTCCTGGTAAGGAACGCGTGGGATTTGAATGTTCAATCCAGTCTGGAATTTATCACCTGCTTTTCGTATTGCAACATCAATATGTTGGTCCCCCATCCCTTGTAGAATGGTTTGCCTGGTGCTCGCTTCCTGGTACCATGAGAGAGTCATATCCTCTTCACTCAGCTTTGTGAGAGTTGGACTGATTTTGGCCGAATCAGCCTGAGTCTTTGGAGAAACAGCTACCCTGTACAATGCATTTGGATAATTTGGAACTCTAAAGGTGAGCGGATGTCCTTTGTCACAAAGCGTGTCTCCTGTCGAAGTATCGCCCAGCTTCGGAACCGTCCCTATGTCACCAGCGTGCACATACTTAACACTAATTTGCTCCTTACCCCGGATAATTTGCAATGTGCCGATTCGTTCACCAGTACTTTTATTTTGATTCCATATTCGCGAATCCGAGCTCATCATTCCTGAATATACACGGAAATATGTTATCTTTCCCACAAACGGGTCTGCTGTGGTTTTCCAGACGTATACCGCCAGCGGACCGCTGTCAGACGCACTTAACTCCTCTTCGCCGTTTTTACCATCCACAAAAACAGGTGGGATTTGAGCTGGTGAAGGCATCAAAGCAATCATCGCGTCCAATAAACGCGCTAAACCAATTTCAGCTGATCCAGCGGTTACAAATACGGGTATAAACTCACCGGACTGGATGACTTGTGCCAGCCCACGCTGGATTTCTTCAGCAGTCAGATCTTCTCCCTCCAAGTACTTCTCCAGCAGTGCATCCTCCCCTTCCGCAGCTGCTTCAATTAATTCCATTCGGGCGTTTTCCACATCATCCGCATACTCGTCTGGAATTTCAAGGACCGCATTTCCATCACCTTCATATGCTTTCATGGTTAAAAGATCCAACACACCTTTAAAATCCCCCCGTTCACCCCAGGGCAGTTGCACGGGTATCAACCTGATATCCGATAGCTCTCGGATTGAATCCAAAGCCTTTTTATAGTTAGCGTTGTCCCTGTTCATCTTGTTGATAACGACAAACCGCGGCAGTTTGAATTCTTCGCAATAATTCCACGCGATTTCCGTTCCAACCTCTGCTCCCGCGACTGGATCGACAAGCACCAATGCGCTGTCTGCCACGCGCAGAGCCGAAATCACCTCCCCGACAAAATCGGTATATCCAGGCGTATCAAGCAAGTTGATCTTATAATCTTTATATTCAACCGGTATGATAGCCGTAGATAATGAAATACCCCGCCGTACTTCCTCATCATCAAAATCTGCTATGGTGGTCCCTTCCTCAATACTTCCCAATCTTGTGGTTGCGCCGGTAAAATGCAATAGTGCTTCCGCAAGCATCGATTTACCGGCGCTGCTATGCGAGACCATAGCGATATTCCTTATGAACTCCGTTGTGTATTCTTTCATTTAATAACCCTTCCTAATTTATGGTAGATTCTAGCAGCCCTTGATTGTAAGGTATGTCGTCAACATTGACAAGTCTGAAGACCAATTTAATGATTTGATTTCGCAGGATTAAATTCAACTTATGGTAATATCGAGTTCCTCGTTGGGATATCAAGGTTTTCCCATCTGAGCTGATGGATTTTATCCAGAGTCACCCACCTGGACGAGCGCTTGACTTGGGTTGTGTAACTGGAATTAATGTGATTACCTATGCCCGGTGTGAGTGGCAGGTCGCTGGGCTCGATTTCGCCCGTCAGTCTGGCTGACATATCAAAAATGAACTTACTTTTCTTTTTTATAGATGGCTTGGGTTTGGGCTCTAACGATCCGGAAACCAACCCGCTAGTGCGGGCAAATATGCCCGTCCTAAGCAGCTTGCTGAACGGGCAACGATTGATCTCTCACACAGTCCCCTTCGAAGGTGATCGTGCGACATTATTTGCTTTAGATGCCTGCCTTAATGTTGAAGGAATACCTCAATCGGCTACTGGTCAGGCGGCACTTCTCACGGGTCAGAATATTCCAGCCCTGGTCGGTCGCCATTATGGACCCAAGCCAAACCAGGCAATTACAGATATTTTGAAGAACAGAAACCTTTTCAAGGCCCTCAAAAAGAATGGGCGAAGCGCGGCATTTCTAAACGCTTACCCACCGAGCTATTTCGAAGCCATCTATTCAGGCAGGCGCATTTATGCAGCCATACCGCTGGCTGCAACGAGTGCCGGAATTTCTCTTAGAACCGCAGCTGATTTAGATAGTGGAGGTGCGATTTCGGCTGATTTTACTGCTCAAGGATGGAGGGATCATTTAGGTCTCACCAATACACCATTGTTATCCCTTGCGGCAGCCGGTCAGCGTTTAGCAAGCCTTGCCCAAGAATACGATTTTTCTTTATTCGAATATTGGTTGAGTGATTATGCCGGTCATCGTCAGAATATGCTGGGGGCTTGCCGCTTATTAGAATCCTTCGACCAGGTTTTGGGTGGTCTACTGCAGTCATGGGACGAAAGCAAGGGTATCATCGTCATTACTTCCGATCATGGGAATTTGGAAGATCTGAGTTCGCGCCGCCATACAAAGAATCCCGTACCTGCACTGGTCATCGGCACATCTCATTTACGATCACAATTCACACGGTCACTGCACGACTTAACAAACATCGCGCCTGCTATACTACAATTCTTCAAGGTCTAATAATCCGCACAAAGGAGCATCCTATGTATGATCGAAAAAAGCTGGAAAAGTTACAGGAAGAATTGGACAGATGGGAAGAAACTACGCTCCAGCCCAGCCTCAAACGAATGCCCGAAAGGCGGGATCGATTCGTAACTGCTTCATCTGAACCGATCAATCGCCTTTATACGCCCCTTGACATTCAAGAACTGGACTACAAAAGAGACCTGGGAATGCCAGGGGCATACCCATTCACGCGCGGCATTCATCCCTCCATGTATCGCAGTCGAATCTGGACTATGCGCATGTTCGCAGGATTCGGCACCGCCGAAGAGACAAATAAGAGATTTAAATATCTGTTGGAACAAGGTCAGACTGGTCTCTCAGTCGCGTTTGACATGCCTACATTGATGGGCTACGACACCACCGACTCCGAAGCGTTGGGAGAATTTGGGAAATGTGGGGTAGCAGTTTCATCACTTAAAGATATGGAGATTCTGCTCGATGGAATCCCCACAGATAAAGTGTCCACCAGTATGACCATCAATTCTCCGGCGGCAATTATTTGGGCAATGTATATCGCGGCTGCTGAAAATCAAGGGATACGCCCAGAAACATTGCGCGGCACAATCCAAAATGATATTCTCAAAGAATACATAGCCCAAAAGGAATATATATTCCCTCCCGAACCATCCATGCGTCTGGTCGTCGACACGATCGAATATGGCACTTCAACAATCCCTTTATGGAACACGATCAGTATATCTGGCTATCACATCCGAGAAGCTGGCTCGACCGCCGCACAGGAGCTCGCATTCACTCTGGCAGACGGTATGGAATACGTTCGTTGGACGCTCCGTCGTGGCTTAGATATCGATTCTTTTTCTCCCCGACTTTCGTTTTTCTTCAACGCACACAATGACTTTTTTGAAGAAATCGCAAAATATCGCGCTGCAAGACGTATATGGAGCCGCGAAATGCGAGAAACCTTTGGTGCCCAGGATCCTCGCTCTTGGCTGATGCGTTTCCATACACAGACTGCTGGAGTTACGCTTACTGCCCATCAGCCCGAGAACAACGTTGTCCGGGTTGCACTGCAAGCACTGGCAGCAGTACTCGGAGGTACTCAATCCCTGCACACAAACAGCATGGATGAAGCACTAGCTCTTCCATCCGAGCTGGCGGTGACAATCGCGCTTCGCACCCAACAAATCATCGCCGAAGAATCTGGTGTAGCAAACACTGCTGATCCTTTTGGCGGTTCATTTTTTATTGAAGCTTATACCGACCGATTAGAAGCTCAGGCGTATGATTATTTCCAGCAGATAAAAGATTTAGGAGGCGTTTTACCTGCCATCGAGAAAGGCTTTTTCCAAAGCGAGATATCTGAGGCTGCATATCAATACCAACGCGAGATCGATCAAGGTTTTCGCAAAATCGTAGGTTTGAACGCATATGAAGATCAAAAACCTGTTGAAATACCTATACTTGGAATGGACCCACA
>CBFDCK010000092.1:0-12558 GCA_965603285.1 uncultured bacterium | reverse complement strand
ATCATATTATTGTTGATAGAGTTTTTTGCCGACAAGGCGCCGGCTGTAAACCACGCCAACGATATTATTCAGACCTTTGTACGTCCAGTGGCAGGCGCAATCTTGTTCGCAGCCAGCGCTCAGGTTCTCACCGAGGTCCATCCGGTGCTTTCGATGATTTCTGGGGTGCTGGTAGCAGGCGGAGTGCATACGGTTAAGTCAGTCGCGATCCGCCCTGTAGTGACTGCCACGACAGGTGGGGCAGGCAATGTGCCGGTAAGCGTTTTGGAGGATGTCATCTCTACGATTACATCCATTCTCGCCATCCTGATACCGATTATTATGGGTTTGATTCTCATCGGTATCACAATTTGGATAGGACGAATATTCTGGAATAGATCAAAAAACCTTCAAAGTATTAATTAACTATCACAGATAGGAGAAAATATGATGTCAAGCCAAGAGCAGCCTGGCAGTGTCCCACAAGCAGTTCCAAACAGCGGGACGGCAATAGTAAGTTTGATTTTCGGGATTCTAGGGTTGACCTTTTTCCCGCTTATCGGCAGCATCGTAGCGTTGATAACCGGTTATTCAGCCAGAAATGAGATTAAGGAAAGCATGGGTACCGTGGGAGGCGACGGTATGGCCACGGCGGGTATTGTCATGGGTTGGGTTGGAATTGGACTGGCGTTAATTGGATGTTGTGTATTTGGATTCATCTTCACGATTCCCGCATGTCTGATTCCGTTTGGCATCTTTTCTGAAGGCTCGTGGTCGTTGCTGCCATTTATAATAAGTCCAATCGTCTGAACATTATTAAATTTTAGCTTTCATAGAAAAATAATTTGGAGGAGAAAATGACTGAAGAGTTGGGAACGTCGAATTCATACACAGTTACTGAAGAACCTAGTACAAGAAGCAACCGGACATTAATTATTATCCTAGTGGTTCTGATCTTATTGTGTTGCTGCTGCACTTTTGCAGCGATAATGGGGTGGGGGGGATGGACTTATGGAGATGAGATCTTTGAAGGATATGTCATGAATCTGGGAACCTTATCAATTTGAAGATCTAAGATTGGTAACAGCTTTTAACATTTGTCCCTTGCCGGATACGAACAGGTTCACTGAAATCGTTGTTTTATTCCTTCGGATAACTGGTGCTCTGTCACATTGAATTAGATCCAATATTATTCAAAGGCTTGTCCTGAGCCTGCGAAGGACTTCTTAGTATGGGATAATTCAGAATCATGCTGACATAATTACTTGTTTATATCGACTAAGTACTAGAATTGGAATGAATACTCCCAGAAAAAAATCGAGGCGCTAACTCAGAGTTGGCGTCTTATCGAATTTCCTTTACAGGAATTTCCAGATCAGAACATTTTACTAAAATGTACTTTTAAATCTTCAAGAGCTGAGAGGGCACTTTCTCGCACCTCTGGCGTCAGGTCTAAAATGTTGAATTCATCTTCATCCAGTGTTATCTGTCTGCCGTCCGGGAATACCAGTAAATCGAGAGCCAGATCAATATAAGAAATAACGTCTGCGTGAATTTTAGCGGGCAGGCTGATGTTGCAGTACCACCCCCGCAGGCGGTCATTGTTTCTGGCGTGTATCTCGAAGATGTTGTACCAGCGATCTGTGTAATAAGTTTCAACAAAGCGGTCACTATTGCCTAGAAAAATCCCGTGAAAATGCATATCTTCACGGTCGAAAAATGCTTCCAGCGTTATGCTTCCGTCATCGCGAGCCAGAACACGTCCTTTATAGCGCCAGGTTTCCTTATTCTCGAGGTCCAATTTTATGACCGTGACGGAGTTTTCAGCACTTTTTTCAATTGTCATCATTTTTTTACACAGATGAACACATGGTCGATAATTTTAATTTAAGTGAAGGGTTGGTTGGACTACCCGTAGTGATTTTCATGCAGTTCTTAATTGGATTTTGGAAATAATTGTATCGCTTCTTCAGGATCAAAGCACAATTGAATGTTTTCTCCTTCGCGCGGCAGGTCCATGTTGGAAGGTAATTCGAAGGTAAAGGGGACGCCATTCACGGTTATGACTATCCGGCAGGTAGCGCCGCGGAATGATAATTCGGACATAATCCCTGACAATTGGCATTTACTATCTGCGTTCAAATAGACTGAATCGGGTCTTATTAATACGGTCACTTCGCCGTTGTAGTCTCCATCAAACGACCATTCACCGATCGTAGTATCCACTATGCGTGTATCCCCGTGCTGGCGTACATTTCCCTGAATGAGGTTGGTCAGACCAAGAAATCGAGCCACAAAGATGGATGCCGGTTGGCGATATATTTGTTCAGGAGTATCAAATTGTTCGACTTGACCCGCATTCATCACAACGACACGATCCGCGATTGCGAAAGCCTCCTCTTGATCGTGGGTTACATATAGGGCAGTCTGGTCGCTCATTTGCAGGATCGACTTTAGGTCGAGCACCAGCCTCTCTCGAAGATTGCGGTCCAGGGAACCGAGTGGTTCATCGAGCATCAGCAGACGCGGATGAGGGGCTAGAGAACGCGCCAGCGCCACACGTTGTCCTTCTCCACCAGATAATGTGTTGACATCCCGCTTCTCAAAACCAGGCAGCCCTACCAATTGAAGCGTTTCACCGACCCGTTTTTTGATCTCTGGTTCTGTCATCTTAACCATCTGTAAGCCAAATGCGACGTTTTGGAAAACGTCCTTGTGTGGAAAGAGGGCAAAATCCTGGAACATTAATCCAAAGCCGCGTCGATGGGTTGGAACTTCTGTAAGGATTTTCCCATCCCAAAGCACATCACCTTGATCGGGGACCTCAAGACCAGCAATAACTGCAAGTAGGGTCGACTTCCCACACCCGCTGGGACCTAGAACCGCTACTATCTCACCCAATACAACGTCGAAAGTAATTCCGGCGAGGGCGCTGATTTCGCCAAACGACTTGTGGATGTTTGCAATCTGGAGACCATTCATCAAGTGTAATCTGTCTAAGCTGTAAAATTCTTAGATTCTCTAAAATTCTCCCACATCAGCGATGCGGAATCGTTCGATAGCCAGCATTCCCGCTGCAGTTGCTGCCATTAATATAGTGCTTAATGCTAGAGCCTGCCCGTAATTCAACGCGCCTGGTTGGGAGATAAATCGATATATCATGATTGGAATTGTGGGATACTCAGGTCGTGCAATCAAAGCAGTCGCTCCGAATTCCCCCAATGATATTGTAAAAGCGAACGTAGCTGCAACTAACAACGCCCGTCCGACCATCTGTAAATCAATATGGCGAAAGACCTGTATTGGGGAGGCGCCCATCACCCGGGCGGCTTGTCGTAAGCGGGGTCGGATACTGCGCAGTGAAGGCGTCAGGCTGCGGACGACGAAAGGTAACGCCACCAGTGTGTGCGCCAATGGTATCAGCAGGATCGACGCACGCAGGTCGAAAGGTGGGCGGTTAAATGCTACGATGAACCCCAGTCCTAAAGTGACTGCTGATGTACCCAGCGGCAGCATAATGATCGGATCGATGAATCGATTGAATTTCGAATTCGAGTTGCGCGCTAATGCCCAGGCGGCAGGCAATCCAAGCGTAAGAGCCAGGAAAACAGTTGCTGCGGCATAACCAGTCGAGACTGCGATTGCCGTCAGTGGGGAGACATAAAATAGCGATCCACGGCGGTTTATTGTGAGCTCATTATAGAAATCAAGTGTCAGACCTGAGGCAATAGATGCATGTTGTCCTGGTTCTGGATCAAGGCGAGTGAAAGAGCGCGCGGCCAAGGCGATCAAAGGCACGGTTAACATACCAAGCAGCATGATCACCAGAAGTGCTGCCAGTAACTTGCTTCGCCAGCTTGTTAGCTTACGTTGCGTGTACTTACGCGGTCGCAGCGACAGCGGGCGGGTTAATTTGGCTGATAGTCGGGTGTAAATGATCATCAGGATCAGGGTACAGGCCAGTTGTAAGATAGATAGGGTTGCGGCTAGTGGTAAATTAAATAGACTGACGGTCTGGTAATAGATTTCTACTTCTAATGTTGCAAATCTAGGTCCTCCGAGCACCAGGATTACCCCAAAGGACGTGAAATTGAAAATAAACACCAGCAACGCCGCTGTGATTATTACTGGCATTAACAGAGGCAATATCACCCGCAGCAGCGTTTGCAGCCGGTTGGCACCCAGTACTTGAGCTGCCTGACCCATGCGAGGATCGATGTGCGACCAATAATCACCCACCATCCTCAAGACGATCGTAGTATTGTAGAAAACATGAGCGATTAGAATCGCACTGAACGTATTAATAAACTGGATTGGAGGCTGTGTCAGGTCAAATAGCTCCATTAATCCGACATTTACCCATCCACGTGGCCCCAGCAAGGCATTGAATGATGCGGCAACCACCAGAGTTGGTAAGACGAAAGCGATGCCGGTAAGTGCACGCAGCAGAGATTTTCCCCTGAAATCATAGCGCGCCAACAGGTACGCACCCGGTAATCCGACCAGCAGCGTCAGAGCAGTTGATAGGGATGCCTGGAGGAATGTGAAGCCAAGCACCCTGCGCACTCTTTCAGAGGCCAGCGCCTGGATGAAAGGAGATGCCTGACTACCACCTGTACGCGAAAAGCTGATCTCAAGAATGCTCCCCATGGGATAAAAATAGAACAGTCCTAAGAAAGCCAGAGGAGCCAGCCATAAAGCATACAGGGCATATTTCTTATAACTGGATGTGAAAAATTTTGAGTTCACCTCAACACTGTCTCGGTCCACTCCTGCAGCCATTTTTCACGGTTGGCAGCGATTTTTTCTGGGCTGACAAAGGCGGTCTTAGTAGGGATGGTCAGGTGTTTGATAAAAGCATCGTCGAGTTGGGCTTGTGAATTTACCGGAAAGACGAACATCTGCAGCGGTATATCTTCCTGGAATATGGAGGAGAGCATGAAGTCAACCCATTTTTCAGCCAGTTCGCGATTCTGCCCGCCTTTCAATATGCCCACGAATTCAATTTGTCTGAAGCAGGTATCATCGCTCACAACTGCTGCAGTTGGTGGCTCGTCGAGCGGTGATTCTGCGTAGATGACCTCGAACGCAGGGCTCGAGTTGTACGACACGACGATCGGGCGAGGCCCTCTCCCTGCGGATGCGCTGAATTCTGTATAGTAAGCCGTCTCCCAATCGTTGACGATGAGGGCGTCATTCTCCACTAACCCCTTCCAGTAATCCAGATAGTAATCTTCACCGAAATGTCCAATTGTGGTGAACATAAATGCTAATCCCGGTGAAGATGTGGCTGGATTTTGAACCACGAGCAGTCCCTTGTACTCCGGCTCGAGTAAGTTTTCGAGCGTCTGGGGAGGTTCGATTCCCTGATCGACGAAGTAACTTTTATCGTAGTTAAGACATACATCACCATAATCGACCGGAAGAGCTCTTTTTTGTTGGTCGAGTTCGAAACTATTGTCGATATCGGCTAATAAAGGCGAGTCATAAGGTTCAAAAATGTCTTCATCGAGCGCCCGGCTGAGGAAGGTGTTATCCACGCCGTAAAATACATCTGCAAGTGGATTGCCTTTTGACAAGATTGCCTTGTTGAGCGCTGTCCCGGTATCACCGCTTTTAAGAAACCGGATTTCGGCATTGTATTCATTTTCAAATGCAGCAACCACGCCTTCGGATACTGCGAAGGAGTCGTGCGTCATTACTGTCAGTGTGAGAGGTTCCGAGGGTGTTGAAATTTCTGCCGTTGAACCAGGTGTGGAAGATGTACAGGCTGCAATAAAGAAGGCTGTGAAGAAAACAAACATCCCAATCGGGATTTTTAGTAAGATTATATTCCTAATCATTATCGCACCTCCTGTTAATTAGAAATTCATTGATGGATCACTATACATAAAAGTAATCCACCATTTATTGAAATTGTCCCTGTCTCTTCAAGCAGGACGTTGCTAATGCCGCGCGTACTTCCAAAAGTGAGTTCGCCTCCATGAAGCGGGTACTCAAGGTGTTCCGTAGTAACCCCGTGCGCCTTACCTGCTAATGGAATCAATGAGACCATATCGCCGGGTTGTCCGTGAATTTCCAGCTTTTCTTCAGCGCGAATGTAGTGAATTTCCTGTGATCCGTCCAGTAGACGGATTTTGACTGATGGGAAGGAGGAAGGTAGGAGCAGATTTGCTATCGTTTGGTCCCAACGAGCCCCAAGGGCTGCCGCGACTACAATTTCATCTGCCCCCAACTTGAGAGCGTGCTGCAGAGCCAATTCCAGGTCGGTGAAGTCTTTCTGCGTTGGATACTGCAGGATCTGAGTATCACTGGATTCCAGGGCAGCTAGGTCCCCCTCGTCGATGGAGTCCATATCACCGATCAGGATCGCAGGCTGGAGCCCAAGATCAAGACAATGGCGTAACCCACCATCAGCGGCGATCAGCACATCGTCACTCTCCAGTGTGAAATCAGAGTGCATTACTCCATTTGCAACAACGATAACACGCATAAAAAAACTCCTCTAATCAAAACGTATCTGCCAGAGGAGGAGTTTCTTCAGGGTGATTTACACCAGGATATTGGCATTTGTAGCCGAATATACCTGTTTTGCGATTCCTCCGCCGGCATTATCCGGATCAGGTTCGCGGGTCGAGGGCTTAACGCCTTCCTCTCAGCCCGGTTAAACCGGGCTCCCCGAGCATGGTGAGACCCATTGGGTGCTACATTGTTAGAGAACAATTACTTACAACTTGAGTATATCTAACATAATATCCATTGTCAAGCAAACCACGCACCACAAACTCTGCAAAAGAGTCGACTTCCTTGACACTGGATAAGCTTTACGTATAATATGCTCTACATAAAATTCCTCGATAGCTCAATGGGTAGAGCGAGCGGCTGTTAACCGCTAGGTTCCAGGTTCGAGTCCTGGTCGAGGAGCTACAAAAAAAATACCTCCGCAAAGGAGTTTTTTTAATTTTCTGGATTATCTAAATACTTGATCCCATTGATTGAGAGTCATTTTAGCGACCCCAAAAAATCGTCAAAAACGCGATTCAGTGAAAAAGAAATGGAAAAATAGTTTGTGCCCCTTTATGTATTTCTAAGCGGAGGATAGAATCTTTTACTTAGAGTCAGAGTCCGTCTTCTTCTTACTCGATTTTTCCCCACTTGTCTTTTCCCCACTTGATTTTTCCCCATTAGTTTTTTTCTCCGTCTTTGGTTTTGATTCGTCTTCACTTGATTTGTGAGAGTCTGGAGTTCGACCGGCACCTGAGGGGGAGCGGTTGTCAGTAGAATAGAAACCCGACCCTTTGTATACTATACCTACGGGCTGATATACTTTTCTCAGCACCTTCTTTGAGCACTCAGGGCAGCGCGTTAGTGGTGCGTCGCTGAATTTCTGCCGGCGTTCAAACTGTATTCCGCAATTTTCGCAGCGGTAAGTGTAAATTGGCATTATAAACCTTGGTTTTGCCCATTATGAGGCATAACCAAACATTGATTATAGCGCGCTGAAAAAGGGTTGGCAAGAGTGTTCTGATGATTCAGACATATATCTAACAAACCATGGACATAATACTGATCTTGGTTGTTAAGCACCTGCAAATGTCTGGATCAAAGGAACGGGTGTAAAAACCAGGAAAAAGATGAACAATACCACAACTGCAAGAGCCTTTCGTCGCGGGTCAAGGGGGGTGATCGTGTCAAGCGGTTCAGCATGCATACGCCCCATCAGTAAGATCAGGAACGCCCATATCCACCAACCAGACCACACAAACCCCAAAAGCATCATAAGCACGAGTATGACAGGCAGGAGCAGCTTCGAGCGCTTTCCAAACAAGCTGTAGATCACGTGACCGCCATCCAATTGTCCAGTTGGTATCAGGTTCAAAGCGGTGACTAAAAGCCCGGCCCAACCTGCCCAGGCGATGGGGCTGATGAACACATCAATACCTCCCAAAGGAAGAGGTTGGCTGGTGAAAAAGTATCGCACCCAATACAAGAACGCAGGTAAATCGCCATAAGTGCTGGGCGCGGGGAGCAATTGACCAAAAACGATGTATTTCGCTAATAAGTACAGTAATGAATTGCCTTCTAATTGAATTCCCTGACCAGCAGGCAGGATGATGGTTTCGATATGGGATAGTGAAAGCCCGTACAAAAGAATTGGAAATGCGACCACCAATCCGGCGATTGGACCGGAAACGCCGATATCTAATAATATGCGTTTATTCTTGGGTGGTTCTTTCAACTGAATGAAGGCGCCCATTGTTCCGAATGGGCTTAAAGGGAAAGGAATGAAGTACGGTAACGTAACATGAGTATGGTGGTATCGACCAGCGATATAGTGACCGAATTCATGAGCCAGCAAAATGGCGAGTAGACTAACGGCAAATGGAATTCCGTTCGCCAGGCCGTGCAAGATAGCCGCCAGCAGTTCAGATTGGTCGCTTGGAATGGGACCACTGTAAGAGTATAAAGCTCCAGCAAAGATCACGCTCAACACGGTAAAGATAAAAAGAACCAGGTTAATTAATGGATTCGATGGGCGTGGTTCTATCCTGCCTTGCACAAGCAGCACCACGTGTTGGTCCCCTTCCGTTCGAAATAGGGGTGTGATGTTGAGAGACCGCAGGTTAGAAGCTAATTGGTCATACGATCTCCCCGAATCGCTATCGTACAGTTGACCACGATAGCGAGCCAGAAAATCCTGACCAGTGCCCCCAATTGTAATGTCGTCAATTCTCAAAACACGACCAACGATAGAGGTGAGATTATCGGTTTCAAATGTTTGCATTATTGTTCTTGAGTACTGATTAATGAGTATCTGTTGGGTAAGTGCTGGATTGTAAATCCAACAACGCCAATTCTTAATAGAAAGGCGGGAGTGGATGGGAGTCGAACCCACCACGGCCCGCAACGCGACCCGTCACCGGTTTTGAAGACCGGGGAGCCCACCGGGACCCAACCACTCCCAAGGCGATTAAGGATACCGCAAGGGGGAGGATAATTCAAGATGGTTTAGATAAGAATTTGGGAAGTAAATTAATCAACTCCTTTAATTTCATTGATAAAGGGCTGCCAGGCGTTCACGTCGATACCCTTGCATATTCGCTCGTAGTACGAACGGGCGATATCGCCTTGCTGCTCCAGGTTAAAATCACCTACTGTCCATCCTTGAATCTGACATACCTTGAGTCCCTCCTCACCGCCAAAATCGTATGCGCTTTCCCCGTAACGGAATTGGGCGCTGAGCGCTTTGAATAAATATCGCCATCCCATACATTGGTACTGCCAGACGTGAGTGAGTTCGTGCATCAACCAGCTTATCTTATTATGTTCGGGATGTTCAACCCGAATTGGTTTTTCTACCAGCTTTACCGGGAAATAGATGTGATTACCGAGTGTGATAGCGTTGGGTGCCGCGACATATGTCGTTTTTTTTAAAAATGCTCCAATCTTATTGATAGTGTTTGGCCAACTTACATTTTCATGGATGCGGATGCGTTCGTAATAGAGCTGGTTGTTAAAAACTCGCCGGGCTTCTGCGATCTCCCAGGCGTGTAAATAGCGGCTTGAGCTTTTGGGCTTCAGGTTTACGTCAGAATTCATACTCTGATTAATATACCATACAGGTCTGTTATCAATGTTGCTGTGGTTGCACTTTAAATATGTATGAAAATTTACTACCTACCTGACACTTTGGGTAAAATTCTTTTTTGGACACGGATAAATACTGATTTTTACGGTTTTTTTTATTGCTTCACTAAATTATCCGTGTTATTCCGTGTTCATCCGTGTACTAAATTAAAACTGTCGGGTGGCTAGAATTTTTTTGAAGGGAAAATTCAAAATTTGGGATAATAGTGTCAGAAAACTAAAAATTGGATAACGGATAACATTGACGAAAGATGATTGGTTTGCTAGAATGCTGGCATTATTACGCAGGAGGAGAGATAATGGACGGGAAAGATTTAGCAGCTCTTATAAAAGAAGATGGCGTGAAGTTCATCTCGCTTCAATTCACAGATGTGACAGGCGCCGTCAAGAGTGTGGATATCCCTGCCAATCGCGTCCAAATGGCTATGGAGGACGGGATATGGTTTGACGGATCGTCAGTAGAGGGCTTCGCCCGCATTCAGGAAAGCGACATGAGGTTGGTGATTGACCCCGACACTTACGCCATCTTACCCTGGACACCTATAGAGGCGCGGCGGGGACGCGTTTTTTGCGATATTTACCTCCCAGATGGTTCCCCATTTCAAGGAGACCCGCGCTACATTCTAAAACGTACTCTGGCTCTTATTATAAAGAAGGGTTGGAAGTTCAATGTCGGTCCCGAACCAGAATTTTTCCTTTTTAAACGCAATGGACCTCAGAGTATCCACCCTGTGCCCCATGATGTGGGAGGGTACTTCGATTTTTCAGCAAATGATGAAGCCGTCCAGGTGCGGACGGAGCTGATGGGTGCGCTTGAAAGTATGGGGTTAAAGATTGAAATGGGACACCATGAGGTGGCTTTGGGTCAGCACGAAATTGACTTTCAGTTCGCCAACGCATTAAAAGCCGCCGACAATGTTTTGACTTTGAAATACACAGTAAAAGCCATCGCAGCTCAATATGGATTAATTGCCTCGTTTATGCCCAAGCCGATATTTGGGATCAACGGGACTGGAATGCATTGCCATCAGTCTCTGATCACTTCTGAAGGTGAAAATCTATTCTACAGCGCGGATGATAGCGCTCATTTATCCGAATTGGCGTATGGATTTATCGCCGGTCAATTAAAACATGCGCGCGCCCTGGCTGCTGTTGTGGCTCCCACTGTTAATTCATATAAAAGATTGGTGCCCGGATACGAAGCCCCTGTATACGTCGGCTGGGCGCAGATAAACCGCTCGGCGTTGATCCGCATACCGCATTACACGGTCGGTCGCGAGAATTCAATGCGGGCTGAACTACGCTGTCCGGATCCATCGGCTAATCCATATCTGGCGTTCACAGCCATGTTAGCGGCGGCTCTTGATGGAATTGACAAGAATCTTGCTTGCCCTGAACCACTAAATGATGTCAACGTTTATCTGCTGACGCCCGAAGAACGCCGGCAAAGAAATATTCCAGAATTGCCTGGCTCATTAGCTGAAGCTTTGCGGGAATTGGAAGCCGATCAAGTGTTACAAGCAGCCCTGGGTCCTGTGATCTACGAGGCATTCTTCAGGGCGAAATGGGCCGAGATTGAGGAGTACCGTACCGAGGTTTCGGATTGGGAATTGGCGCGCTACCTCGAGTCGGCTTAAAAGCCCGCTCTGATATCCACTCCCGTAGTGATCGTCTGATACCAGTCTGGCGACGACTGCCTTAAATGTTCAAATTCAGTTTGCGTGTAGGTGAACAGATCGGCGCTCACTCATAATCACCATCTTCCAGTAGGTTGCGGGTGAACAAGCTTGAATCCTCATAATAAAAGCCGCTGGCGACTGCCAGCGGCTTTTGTGTTCACCTCCATTTTCTAAAGATCAGGGTGTCCTCTGCTCCTGTCTTCAGTATTATTTGGACATCTATTTATTGTTGAGCAGCCCCAACCTTTCATACCCCCGCGCAATTGGGGTAGCTCGCCGGCAGAGTGCAAAGTCGTGGGAGCTGCGAGCATCTACGAGCTTAACACGTCTGTGGCAGAAGCAGGGCAAGGTGGACGAAGCTGGACAGATGCTGGGGGAGATCTACGGTTGGTTTTCAGAAGGGTTCGACACACCAGATCTGAGAGAGACCAGGGCGCTGCTGGAGGAATTTGCAGAGGACTACGAGCAAAGAATCGCAGTTAATAAAGTAAAGTAGAATTGTTTCTAATTGCTTTTTCTGCAAAACGATTCCAATCGCATAATTCATATCCAAGTAGGAGATCCTATGGGTGTAAAAACAATGTCTATCCAATTATCAGCTCGTGGGGATGCCGACGTTATCAATATCACAGACCAGGTAAGCAGCGTTGTGAGAGAGAGCGGTTTGAAAGATGGTATCGCGACAATTTTTTCGCCATCTGCTACAACCGCATTGACGACCATCGAATTTGAATCAGGTTGTGTCAGTGACTTGAAACGTATGTTTGATGAGATCTTGCCGCCCGAAAGGGATTATCAACATAATTTGAAATGGGGGGACGGAAATGGTCACAGCCATATCCGGGCGGCGCTTCTAAAGGCTTCGTTCACAGTACCCTTTATTGACCGCCGTCTCACCCTGGGTACGTGGCAGCAAATTATATTTGTAGATTTTGATAACCGCTCTCGACGTCGTAAGCTGGTCGTGCAGGTCTTGGGGGAGTGAAAGCGATTATTTTTTTGGTTTGGCAAAGAATCCTAAATGGTTGCCGATAGCCCTTTCACGCCCGGGGATATGGTTGTCAACCGGTGAGTTCAGCACTTTTGATTTGCCTTCAGAGTCCATAACAACCAGTGTTGATGATCCGCCGCCGTCCAAGTTCATGCCATTGTATACGTTGAATTCCAACAGGATCCCAGCCAATTCTAGTAAAGTCGCTCCCTGACTGTAACCTGGCTGTCTGCCATCAACGATTACGATGGTCAATTTTTT
>CBFDCK010000091.1:0-12612 GCA_965603285.1 uncultured bacterium | reverse complement strand
TCAGACTACAGATTGGCACACTTACAGTATAGATTGGCAAGTCGAAGAGGTTAGCTTCCGGCTGGATGGGCAGCTGGTATTTAAAACCAACGTTGTGCCTAAAGCTCTTTTGGGATTTGTGTTGTGGATAGACAACCAGTATGCCGCTTTTCCTCCTACTGGTCAAATACAATATGGGATGCTGGCGAATACTAAACCAGCCTGGATAGAAATCGCCGATCTTACTGTAAACAAATAATCTCAAAGTTTGATGGGCAAAGGATCGCTGTGCTTGACAAGCATAATGCAAGTGAAGTAAAATGGTGGCGTACAGGTTGACAGGACCTGGTCTTGCGGGCATAGTTCAGCTGGTAGAACGCCTCCTTGCCAAGGAGAAGGTCACGAGTTCGAATCTCGTTGCCCGCTCTATGAATTGCTGATTGTCGATTGCTGATTGACCAAGACCAATCAGCAATCTTTAATCCCAATCGCAACCAGCAATCAGTAAATAGAAAGGCGACGTAGCCAAGTGGTAAGGCAAGGGTCTGCAAAACCCCGAGCACGGGTTCGAATCCCGTCGTCGCCTCTTTGTATGTTAATCCACTCCACTTCTCAATTACTCACGATCGCAGGCGGCCCGCAGCGCGGACAAGAGCTTGGCAATCTAGGTATCATCCCTGATGGAGCTGTGCTCATCCAGGATGGAGAAATCGCTGCTGTTGGCTCCAGCAGTGAGCTTCGTAGCATTTATCCGGATGAACCGCAACTAGATGCTGGTGGTAAAGTCGTGTTACCCGGCTTTGTAGACCCCCATACGCATGCCATATGGGTCGGAGACCGGGCAGCTGAATTCGAGATGCGCCTGCAGGGTAAGAGTTACCTAGAGATATTGAAAGAAGGCGGTGGCATCCTTTCCAGTGTGCGCGCCACCCGCACGGCTTCCCTGGAGAAATTGATCTCAGAGACGCGGCCGCGTCTGTGGAGCATGTTCAAACACGGTACGATGACCGCTGAAGTCAAGACCGGTTATGGTCTGCGCACGGTGACCGAGCTGCGTATGCTTCAGGCTCTAATAGCGCTGGATAAAGAGGCACCGCTTGAAATCGTCCCAACTTTCCTGGGCGCGCATGCTATCCCGCCGGAATACAAAGATCGCCCGGATGAATATACGGAACTCCTGTGCGACACGATGATCCCCATCCTGCACAAATGGTGGTCGCAGCGGGCTTTAGGTTACGAGCTGCCTTTCGTAGATGTGTTCTGTGAGACGGGCGCTTTCAGCCTGGAGCAGTCGCGTGCAATTCTCGGCAAAGCGCGCGAATTGGGTTTTCCGCTCAAGATCCATGCGGATGAATTCGATAACCTTGGGGGGACCAGTTTAGCGGTTAAACTGGGTGCAGCATCTGCTGATCACCTTGTAGCGACCTCACGAGAAGATATTGATGCGATTGCACAAAGCGACACAGTGGCTGTTGCACTGCCATGCACGCCGTTCGGCTTAGCTGAAGAGCATTACACACCTGCCAGAGAGATCCTAGCAGCGGGTGGTATCCTCGCCATCGCTACGGATCTGAATCCAGGTACAGCCTGGTGCGAGAGCATGCAGTTTGTGCTCGCTCTGGCTTGTCGATATCTACGATTAACACCAGCCCAGGCGATTAGCGCGGGGACGATCAATTCAGCGGCAGCTATCGGGCGCGCGGATAGAATTGGTTCCTTGGAAGTGGGCAAACAAGCCGATATGCTAATTTTATCTATTGCGGATTACCGTCACCTGGGCTACCGATTTGGCACCAACCTGGTACAAACTGTGATCAAAAAGGGACAGGTCTACCCCACTTGATCTGGATATTTGAATCCAATGTACGATCTATTTGTCTTAACTTGACTATGTCCATTATTGCTATTTGCTACTCCTAACTCGAAACTCATTCTCATGCCCACAATTGAAGACGCTAGTTCTTGGTATCCATCCATTGACCCCGTACACGGGTTCGACCATATCCTGCGGGTTTACAACCTCGCTGAACGTTTAGCCCAAGCTGAGGGCGCCGATTTGGAAATTGTGCGCGCCGCAGTACTGCTGCATGACGCAGCCAGGGGATTCGAGCCGGTTGCCAATGACCAGTCGCGCAGCGACCATCACACTGTCTCGGCAGATTTTGCCCAAAAAGTATTGGATGCTGAGGGATGGTCGTCAGATCGTGTCAAAGCAGTTCAACACTGCATCCGAGCACACCGATTCCGAAACGATTCTGAACGACCTGAAACCCGGGAGGCAAAGGTCGTATTTGATGCTGACAAGCTGGATGCTATCGGTGCCATCGGCGTGGCGCGCGCAGTCGCTTACGCAGCGCAAAACGGTCAACCAGCTTTTGCACGACCTTCAGATCGCTTTCTTGAAACTGGGGAAAGGGAAACGGGAGAACCGCACAGCGCCTATCACGAGAACCTGTATAAACTCACAAGGTTGTTAGAGCTCATGTATACTACTTCCGGGCGGGCGATCGCTGAGGAGCGGCACCGTTATATGGTGGCGTTCTTTGAGAGGTTAATTGCGGAAGTGAGCGGGGATAAATAGCATTATCCGTGAGACCTGTCAGCTTGTGGACTATTTGCGTAATATTTGCTCAATATCTGCCAGGTCAACGCGCGAGGTCAAATCAAGACTGAGGGGTGTCACCGATATGCAGCGTTTTACTCTGAGAGCGTAGACGTCAGAATCGAGCGCATCTTTTGCGGGATCGCCACCCAAAGTGTACCCCATTGTTGTGGGGACATCCCATGAGGAGCGCTCAGGAACTATGGCTTCGAAATACTGGATGCGCGATAAACGAGTGACCACCCATGGCGTTTTGGATGTGGCGTCGCAAGGTACATCGACTTTTAACACGTCTACATCCGGGGGAAAGTGTTTATCCAGCAATAGGCGACCGAAGTAAACGGTAAAATGAGCCGCAGTGGAGAAATTTACTTCCTCCGAATAGGAAAGATGGTGGTGCATCTCGGTTTCGAGTGAAATAGCAATTGAAGGGATTCCCATTGTAGCCGCTTCCAGGGCTGCTCCGACTGTACCTGATGCTGTGATACCGGTACCGAGATTTTCACCGTAGTTGATCCCTGACACTACCAGGTCCGGAGGTTTGGGCAGGATTTCCAGCACGGCGTGCAAAACAGTCTGGGCAGGGGATCCGCCAACGGCGTAAACCTGCCACTGCTTACCATTCACGGTCATGTCGTGCACCCGAATAGTGCCGTCGAAAGTGCGCGGGAAACTGCGTCCCATCCCGGATAGCTGATCCTGAGGGGCGATCACGTGCACAAAGCCGATCTCGGAGAGTGCGCTCGCAGCAGCCCACAGCCCGGGCGATTTTATGCCGTCATCGTTTGTCAGTAGAATCTGTGGTTCTTCCATTTCTATATCGCAATTGTAAGTTATTTCGCAAATTAATAATGCGACCCCTTACCGGTCGGTGTGGTCCAGATAAGGGGTTCAAGGGAGATTAAAGGCGCCCCCGGCGTGATTCGAACACGCGACCCCTTGCTCCGCAAGCAAGTGCTCTGATCCACTGAGCTACGAGGGCAAATAGTGCTGCTGATCAGGTGAAACATATTTTACCACTGTCTAATTATTAATCAAGGAACGTGCTCATGGTATCCGTAATTGGGTGGGGTGCGTGTCTTTGGGGATTACTTTAGCGCCTCCACAATGTTCTGGACGTTGTAACGCATATAGTCGATGTAGCTACCAGCCTCACCGCCTGGTTCTGTTAATGAACCGCTGTAAATGAACACCAGGTTTGTACCAGTGTCTTCGGCTACACGTGTGGCAAGGCTGGGATTAACGGTGTTTCCGACAAAAACCGCTTTCACCCCCAATTCCTTAACAGCGTCCTCCAATTTCGCAAGCTCGCTGGCAGAAGGCTCGGCTAAAGTGCTGTAGCTTGGTATAACCGCGCCCACCTGCTCAAAACCGTATTGATCAGCAAAATAGCCTAAGAGATTGTGGTCACTGACGATTTTGCGATTTGCTTCTGGGATATAGGCGACTTGTTCCCGTATCCAGGTGTCCAACTCTTTGAGCGAGCCCTCGTATTCCTCGGAGTTGATCTGGTAGTATTCGGAGTCCTGTGGGTCCAGTTCGCTGAGAGTGTCCTTTATGTTATGAACCCAAATCATCACGTTATTGGGATCGACCCAAGTGTGCGGATCGCCACCCACTTGGTCGTCATCTTCGATGTCAGTTGCACCTTCTTGTGATGGTTGGCTTTCAAGCTGCCGTAGCTCGATTCCCCGGGAGACGTATACCACTTTGTTCTGTGCGCCAGCGCTTTCGATCAAGTTGTCGAGGAATTCTTCAAGACCGGCACCGTTGGCGAAGATTACGTCTGCATCCAAGATTTTGGTAATGTCTTGGGGAGTGGGTTCGAATCCATGCGGGTCGGAGCCTAAAGGCAGCAGGGTGGTTATTTCGATTTCCTCACCACCAACCAGGCTGACCACATTGCTTACTATTGAGGTCGTCGCAAGGACTTTAAGTTTTCCTGCATGCTCGATTTCTTTATCAGGAGGATGGGTTTCTTCGGAGGTTGGGGCAATTGGTGATGTGCAGGCGACCAACACAAATATGACGGTTAAGCTCCAAGCAAGGATAATGGTTGTCTTGGGGAACATTCTGACTTCTCCAATAATGTGAAAATGAAAATCAATTTCATTTAGCAAGGCGATTATAGAATGCTTCTAGACACATGTCAACCTTCGGATAAAATTAGAGTCCATTTCTACTTTGGGGTTGACACCTTCGGATAAAATTTAAGGGATTGGTTTATAACCATTGTAGGAGGTTTTTATATGCAAGCATACTCCCTGTTCTCTGATGACATCCTGGATTATCACGAGAAAACCAAGCACCATTTTAATCGCTATGCCCGCTCATTGGGGTATTTGGATTGGGATATGCAGCCGAACCCATTTCGTTTCTATGAGGGCTGCGAATCGAGATCACTGCCCCTACTCGAATGTGACCCATTGGCAGGTCATATGGATTTGTATGAAAGAGCAAACAATGTCCCAAAGCGATTCGCGTTGGAACCAATTGCCGCCTTTCTAGAATTGAGCCTGGGTCTATCTACCTGGAAAGGGAGCGAAGGTTCAAAATGGGTCTTACGGATGAACCCATCCAGCGGCAATCTCCATCCAACCGAAGTACATCTGATTATCCCGGAGATAGATTCCATACCAGCGGGTGTGTATCATTATGATCCATACCACCATGCACTGGAACTGAGAGTCACAACTCCCGAAGGGATGTGGTCTGATTTCTTGGTACACTTCCAGACGGGCGGGTTCATAATTGGGCTGTCTAGTATTTTCTGGCGTGAATCCTGGAAGTATGGGGAGCGTGCGTATCGCTACTGCAACCTCGACACTGGACATGCTCTGGCTTGCTTGAGTTTTGCGGCTAATCTGCAGGGCTGGAAAGTGGTTCACTTGAACGCACTTTCAACTGCGGATTTGGAGACCATATTGGGATTCGACCGCACAACATGGCCGGAGCTGGAAGCAGAACACCCAGACCTAATATGCATGGTATTTCCAAACAATATATCCAACCGTGATGTCCCGCGAGGGCTTTCATCCGAGATGCTCAACATTTTTAGCGAATTGTCTTTTGAGGGTGTTCCAACCCGGTTGAGCAGCGATCATGTAGATTGGGAAACCATTTATGAGACTACTGAAAAGACCCGTAAGCCAAGAACCCCTGGTAACATGCATGATTACGGTACTCCATCGTTTTATGAGGCCCCGCAATCGCAATTCTCGGCTGCCCAAATCATCCGCAAGCGTCGCAGTGGAGCAAGTTTCGATCCCCTAGCGCAGACTCTCAGCATGGAGCAGTTCCTGGCCACATTAGATAAAACTCGCCCGCGGGATGGCGGTGCTCCATTTGATTTGGAACTGGGTGAAACGAACATAAACCTGCTCATCTTCATCCACGGTGTGGAAGGGTTGATACCTGGGCTTTATTTCTTTTTCCGAAATGAAGCGGACGGCGGTGAAATCAAGCGCGCTACACGTTCCGAATTCATCTGGGAACAGATTGAAGGAAGCTTGCCGCTATATTTACTTGCAGAAGGTGATGTCAGACAAGACGCGATCAGGGTGAGCTGCCATCAGGAAATCGCAGGACAAAGCGCGTTTTCTGTTGGCATGATCGCCAGGTTCCGAGAGACAGTCACGCAAACTCCTTACCGCTATCCGTACCTCTTTTGGGAAGCAGGCATGGTCGGACAGGTTCTGTACTTGGAGGCCGAAGCATACGGGGTCAACGGGACCGGAATCGGCTGCTTTTTTGACGATCCGGTTCATGAAATTATGGGTTTAACCAAGGACCGCTTTCAGAGTTTGTATCATTTCACAGTTGGCAGGGCTGTGAGGGACTCGCGTTTGGAGACGTATCCGCCTTATCACCATTTAGAAGAAAGATAAAATCCCATTTTCAATACATGGGAGAAGTAGTTCAAATCTGTATCCGAATTGGCAAGAGATTAACCTTTGTAGGGAATCAAACTGCCGTTAACGTCGATCAGGTGGTCATGGTCAATCATCACGTGCGCTGCTCTCGCCTTCGCAACTAGTGATCCCAGAGCTTGGAGTACCTCGTTGTAATTGGATTCGCCTTGCTTGTACCCTCGCTTGGTTTGATTCCACTCGCGGTTCATTTCATCGAGTAATTCTTTGATGCCTTCCTTGGCGAGCGGTTTGTCGCGATATATCTTCCTTAAGCCCAGCCAGATTTTTCCCAATTCATCAAATTCTGCTTCGAGACCTGCGATTTGCGTCTGTTCATTGGCAGCCCGTTCGGTCTCCTGGCGCAGTGTGGTCTCCAGTCTTTGGTATTTGGCGGAAAGGCTGCCCAGTTGTGCGACGATTGATATCGCTCTAGAGGACTCTTTTTTCAAAATACCCCAATTTTTTTCAATCAAGTCTAATTCTTGGCGAGCAGGGGCAAGGGACACAGAAGTAGGCGGCCACTTTTGCTTTCCGCGCAGTACTTCGTTGAATTTCTTGTATTGATCTTTAGCTTTTTGCCGGTTTTGGTTTGCTTCATTGAAGGTTTCGACGACAGGTTTTTCGACGTCCGCCAGCGCACGGATGGTAGCGGAACATGTCTGCCAGGTATCGCTGAGGCGCTTTAGTTCAGCCGGTAGATCAGTGAGGGGCAGCGAGACTTTATCGACATCCTCCTCCTGGGTAGAGACCAGTCCGGATGAAATCAATTGTCGGGCACTCTCGACCGCATTTTCTTCGAGGAAGGCGATGGAGTCGAGCGTATTTAGCGACTCTGAGATGAGATTTGTCTTAATTTCTATATCCGTGTAGATCTCTTCCAGCCAATGGTTGCCGGTGTGTTTAATTCTGGTAGTTAATGTTTCGACTCGTTTGGCTTTTTTATCAACAAAGCCGTGTTTCCTGTCTTTAAGACCCTCATCCAGTTTTTTGAGATCTTTTTGAAGGCGATCATATTCCCGCGCGGCGATTTTGGATAAATGAGTGTTGCTTTTAATTACGTACTTGATCTGGTAGAGTGCGGTTTGAGCCTCCAGCAGTTGTTCTTGACTTGATTTTTCTTTCTTGTGGATGACTTCCAGGCGGTCCCGAACTCTCTCTACTCTAGCACGCATCTTTTCGTATGAAGCTGTCAGGGAGCGCGTATTTTCCAAAAGAGCAGTGATGTCAGTTTCTTCTACTGGCACAAGCACGCTATCAGGTACCAAACGTAAAATTTCTTTCTCTAACTCCATCATATCAGAAGGCAGGCTTGATACTGCCTCACCACGCTCCCAGTTCTCGGGAGAGAATTGCTGTGTTCGTTCAGCTATTTGCTGGGCGTAACCCAGCCATTCGTCCACTTGTTGGAATTCCGGGGTCGCAAGAATTGCCGTCAATTCGGAGTGCTGGATCTCGATTTGCTGTCTGTATTGTGTCAGTGTTTTCAGTTCAGCGTTCAATCTGGCAGCCTGATCTAGATCCTCTTCGACCTGTTTGGGGTCGCGCTGTTTATTTATCGAACCGACTTTTGCTGCTTCCAAATTAATTCCTGAGAGGGTGTCGATGCTCGTCCCCCAGGCGATTGGATAAACTGGGGCGGTTCCGAGAGCTGTAAAGTGCTGCGACTCGCGTTTCAAACTCGTGGATAGTTCAAGAATGGCGGTTGACAAGTATTCAAACCCGCGTCGCAGCTTGGTAAGCTGGTCATCCATGTCCAACATAGTCTGGTTGATGCGCGATGCTTCTACTGCTACTTGATCCATTTTCTCAACTTCAAGCCTGGAAATGGTCGCGTTAAGGTTTTGGGATACGACCTTGATTTGGTCGAATTGGGTCTTGTTTGAAGGGAGCATGAGTTCAGCGGGCATACTTTTTAGAGTGCCTTCAACACCGGAAACCGTCCCCCGCATTAGCAACACTTTCTCCACCACATTAGAATATTGGTTCTCCCAGCTCTGTGCCTGGGTGAGCAGTTCTTCCAGCTTCGGCTGCGTATCACTTAGAATGGCGTGGGCTTTAATGATCGTCTCTTTGTCAGCCCGTTCATGGACAGTCTTTTTGTCTGCACTTGTGAGGTAATTTGGGATTTGGGCTAATGCGGAATGACAGTTCTCTGCCTCCCGGATAGCTGATTCCAATGCATCGCCCTGCAAATTCTTGGCATGCAACGAATCCAATAAGGTAAAAAGTTGTAATTGGAGCTGGTTCACATCCCTGGACTGGAGGGCGATCTGCCATTCAAGCTTACGAAATACCTGCTTAAAATCCATTGCTGAATCCAGTGAAGTCCCAACTGCAGCCAGATTCTTATCCAAACTGGCAAAATCCTGTCGTGATAGATACCAAAAATACGGGGCGTAGAGCGCCCTGCGCCAGCGCTTGGAATCCCTTTGACGTGTTTTTTCATTAAGGTATGCGTACTGCCGCAGCAGGTCCTGGATTTGAGAGTTGGTTATTTCCAATTGAGTCGCTAAAGACGCAGCCTGAACTCCATATGGTTCAGGATCGTCCGCAGAATAGACCTGGGTTTCGATGGTTAAAAGCCGGTGTTCGCTCTGCAAACGCCTGATTTCCCGGCGCGCTTTTTTAATATCTCTTTCCGTCTTGTGCTGCCAGTAGAGTACCAATAAGAAAAGAACCCCGATTACAAAGAGTATAAAGATCGAGACAAGCAGAAGACCTGTTAAAAGCAAGGATGTTTCATCGATTCCCATATTCATTTCTTGTCTATAGAGCGGCGCTCCTGTTAAATTAAGGTTGCAAGAATGGGGCTAAGTTTTGCTTGAAACTATACGATCAACAGTAAGGAAAACCAGCGGTTGTGGGAAAATAGCTCTAGGTTTCCCAAGGGGGTGTGCCGCTGGCACCAGCACCCAGCATTGAAGCATGGATGGTTTCGCCCAGCTCGGGAAGCACATCGCCTACTGCGGCTAGCAAGCCGAAGCATCCAGTGAGCATCATGTCACCAAACGGCACTGCAAAGTAAGGGAACAGCGAAGAGCCTCCCAACAGGCTGCGTCTGGGACCTGTAACGACCACTCCAAATGATTCATCACAAGGGTCGGAGGAGTCGAATAACGTCAGCGGATCATGGTTATAGATCAATGCTCCGTGTCCATGATCGGCAAACACATCGCCATGCGTTAAAGTTCCGTCTGCCAGCGCCAGCAGCAATGAGTCTAATTTAGGTAAATTTAACAGTCCGGTGTGATGTTCAAAAACGCCTTCAATACCCAAAGGTCCTAGACGGAAGGCTAAGGTGTGAAAATTACCCACGTTTACAATCAAAACGCGCTCGCGTGAACCAACCTGGGGATCGAAGGTCGCTCCTAACACCGCAGCCGGAGCGGTGTCCATTACCACCAGTGGTGTGCTTGTGAGAAGGGAGTCCTGTGTCCCTCGAGCGGATTGTGCGACTGCCCCCAGGCGTGTCATGATGGGGGGAATGTCCTCCGCCCGATAGGCAAAAGAGCTGAGGCGGTTCTCGGCGCGAATGCGTTCATCCATATAATCGAAGCGGAACTGGCGGTCTGAACAGCCCGCTGGGGCGTTCCCGTGATCGAAAACAGCCACGGCGACTGCAGCCAGATCCTCAAGGGAAGCACCAAACTGCCCCAGAGCCCTAGAAACGGCGTTGAAATCAAAATCGCGCAGTTCCAAGCGCCGCACAGAATCGGGCAATTCTTCGGCTTCATCCTCACTGATTACTTGAATACCCATGCTCTTAACGACTTCAAGTTCATCATTGAATGAGCGCGCCGCGTCTGGAGTGGCAAAAACTGTCAGCCCGGCACGGATGTGATCCTCTGCCGCCCACTGGCTGGGACCGCCTCCCATCGTTACGCCTGTCAAAAGCACCGCGTCGCCAGCGCGGGTCGCTTCCCGTAGATGGCGGTGTACGATCATAGTTGGAGAGGGCACCACCAGCTTAAAACCGTTTTCTAAATCAAAGCGCGAATCATACAGGAAGATGTCCTGGGTGCCGGTGCCTACATCAATTGTGAGAATTTGCATAGTTGTTAAGAGATAGGTGATGAGGGGTTAGGGGTTAAGGATTGGATTCAAGTCTACCATAGTTAATTGTGTGTTTTTTGTTAAAATCGATTATATAATTCTCTATGTAAAGGACAGAACTGAGTTCGTATGAGCCAGTTCATAATCGAGTATACTCTTAACTCAATTTGAAACTTGCTGCTTGCTATTAGCAACCTGTCATATGCTATTTGTGTATTTGTGCGAGGTCCATAATGACCCTCGAAGGTAAAAAAAAGCGTTGGGAGGAGGGGACTTTAAATCCTGCTTTGAAGCGCAATCGTGAGCGAAAACCAGAATTTCACACCACATCCGGCATTGCAATACCGCGTGTGCTGGTTCCCGATGAGGTGCGGTTGGATTACGAGTCGCAGGTGGGATTTCCTGGTGAGTATCCATATACACGCGGGGTGCAGCCAACTATGTACCGCGGACGCATATGGACGATGAGACAATATGCCGGTTACGCATCGGCTGAGGAGTCGAACCGGCGCTATCGCTATCTTCTGGAGCAGGGGCAGACTGGACTCTCGGTAGCTTTTGATCTGCCTACCCAAATCGGCTACGATGCCGATGATCCACTCGCAATGGGGGAAGTCGGAAAAGTGGGTGTCTCAATCTCTTCGATTGAAGACATGGAGACCCTCTTCGAGGGCATCCCGATGGATAAGGTTTCGACCAGTATGACGATCAACGCTCCAGCTGCAATCTTACTGGCGATGTATATTGGCGTTGCCAAGCGCCAGGGCATAGAAGTTGATAAGCTGCGCGGAACCATCCAGAACGACATTTTGAAAGAATATATCGCTCGCGGCACGTATATTTTCCCTCCCGAGCCTTCAATGCGCCTGATCACGGATGTGTTCAGTTACTGTCAAAGCGGCGTCCCGAGCTGGAATACGATCAGCATCTCCGGATATCACATTCGGGAGGCCGGTTCAACCGCAGTGCAGGAAGTGGCTTTCACCCTGGCAAACGGCATCGCTTACGTGCAGGCAGCGATTGATGCGGGTTTGGATGTGGATAACTTCGCCAGAAAGTTGTCGTTCTTTTTCAATGCTCACAACAATTTCTTGGAGGAAATCGCCAAGTTTCGCGCCGCCAGACGCATGTGGGCGGAGATCATGCGCTACCGCTTTGGAGCTCGGGATTCACGCTCGTGGAGATTGCGATTTCATACCCAGACTGCTGGCTCCACCCTGACCGCCCAACAGCCTGAGAACAACGTGGTGCGAGTTGCGCTGCAAGCCCTGGCCGCAGTGCTGGGCGGGACGCAGTCTCTGCATACCAACAGCAAAGACGAGGCATTGTGGCTGCCGACTGAAGATTCAGTTCGGGTAGCTTTGCGTACCCAACAGATTATCGCTCACGAATCCGGCGCGGCGGACACAATTGATCCCCTGGCTGGGTCGTATCTCATCGAATACCTGACGGACGAAATCCAGCGCCGGGCAGGGGTTTATATCGAACAAATTGATGCCTTAGGAGGCGCGCTGGGGGCGATCGATCGAGGATTCGTTCAGAATGAGATCCAGAGTGCAGCCTACGATTACCAGCAGGCTGTCGAGAACGGTGACGAAATCCTGGTAGGTGTGAATGCTTTCCAGGTGGATGAGGAAATCGAGCTGGAGCAGTTAAAGGTCGATCTGGCGGTGCAAGCGTCACAGCGAGCCAGGTTGGAGGCGCTGCGCGCTGGCAGGGACGCAGGTCGGGTGGGCGAGCTGTTGGGTCACATGGAAACAAATGCCCGTACAAAAGAGAATTTGATGCCAGTTTTTATTGAGTGCGTGGAAAATGGCATCACTTTGGGTGAAATTTGCGGATTGCTGCGCGGTTTATGGGGCGAATATGAACCCCCAACTGGGATATGATCATTTTGGATTTTTGAGTTATATAGATGGTGACAGGTGATTATGACTGAAAGTTAGTGCCATTTTTATGTTTTTGGAGTTGTTGAATGCTAAATGTTAAGCGAATTGACCACATTGCGATACTGGTGGAGGACCTGGATGAGGCGATTTCCTTCTGGCGCGACACTTTGGGGGTGGA
>CBFDCK010000090.1:0-13046 GCA_965603285.1 uncultured bacterium | reverse complement strand
CTCGGTATTCCTAAAATATTCTACGGTGCGGCTTAATCCATCCTCAAGACCCACCGTGGGTTCCCAATCCAGTTCATCTTTGACGTGGGCTGAATCAAGATATATTTTAAACGTCTCCCCGGCTTTTGGGGGTCCATAAACGGGTTCTTGAGGGTAGCCGGTGATCGTCTTTAACTGGTCGAATATTTGGTTGACAGTGGTTCCAATCCCTGCCCCCAGGTTATAAACCCCGCCACTCCCACCTTGTATGCAGATCAAATTTGCGCGCGCACAGTCGCTCACGAAGACGTAATCGCGCACTTGCTCTCCCGTACCGTTTATCACAACTGGTTTGTTGTGCAGCATCTGACCGGTAAAAATGGCCACAACACCTGCTTCCCCAAGCGGGTCCTGGCGCGGTCCATACACATTCGCATAGCGTAATATCGTGTAGTCAAGTCCATAAGTCTCTTTATACAGGTAAAGGTACAACTCGAAGGTGTATTTACTGGCCCCATACGGTGATAGTGGTATAACAGGATGAGATTCATCGCAAGGCAGGTAAACCGGTTCACCGTAAATTGCTCCCCCACTTGATATGTGGATGAATTTACGGACACCGAATTCACGCGCAAGTTCTGCCAATTGAATAGAACCCAGTATGTTCACATCGGCATCGAAGCGCGGTTCTGTTATCGAACGCCGAACGTCAATTTGGGCGGCATGGTGATCGATTACCTCGGGACGTTCGCTGGCAAATATCTCCCTCATACCAGGATCACGAATATCGATCTCGTAAAATTTAGCCCTTGAGTTAATATTCGATCTCCGACCTGTGGACAGATCGTCCACTATCACCACATCGTGACCATTTTCAATAAACAAATCGACAACATTAGAGCCGATAAAACCGGCTCCACCTGTGACTAAAACTTTCATTATGGATCTCCGTTTTTCTTGTTATGTTGGGTGATGATAACACCCCCCTCCAGCCCTCCCTGCCAGGGGGGAGAATCTCTGCCGGCATCCAAAAAACCGATGCTTGGCATCTAAAAAACAGATGCTTGCATATTTGTTCGTTTCACTCACAAAATGCATTACTTCCTTTATTTGGGAATGTTTTTTCGTAATCGATCACACGTTTCAAGATATCGTCTAGCGAGGATCGGGGTTCGTAGCCGATCAGGCTATTGATTTTCTCCAGTGAGGGAACACGCCGCTGCATATCCTCGAAGCCCGGGGCGTAAGCCTGGTCGTATGGGACGTATTGGGTCTTGGATGGACTACCAGTCATATCGATCACGCGCTGTGCCAGATCGCAGATTGTGATCTCTTCGGTGCTGCCGATGTTGAACACCTGGCCGACGGCTTTAGGATGCTCCATAAGATTCACGACTGCGGAGGTCACGTCGACGACGTCGGCGAAGCAGCGTGACTGCCTGCCGTCGCCGAAGACGGTTAGCGGCTGTTCAAGCAGTGCCTGGCGCACGAAGCGCGGCACCACCATCCCGTAGCGCCCGGTCTGGCGGGGACCGACGGTGTTGAAGAAGCGCAGGATCACCACTGGAAGACCGTACTGCTGGTGGTAAGCCAGCCCCAGGAACTCGTCGACCGCTTTGGATGCGGCGTAAGACCAGCGGCTGTGGGAGGTGGAGCCCATCAGGCGGTCGTCGTCCTCTCGGAAGGGCACCCGTACCCCCTTGCCGTAGACCTCGGAGGAGGAGGCTATCAGCACTTTACACCCGTAGCGATTGGCTGCTGAAAGGACGGCTTCGGTGCCCATAATATTGGTGGTGATGGTGCGCACCGGGTTCTCGACGATCAGCTTGACGCCCACTGCAGCGGCAAGGTGAATTATTGTGTCTGCTTCGCTGGCAAGGCGGTCGAGCACCTGGGAATTCATGATTGTCTCGCGCACGAATTGGAATTCGAGGGTGCTATCCAGATGCTGGATGTTGTCCAGGCTGCCGGTGGAGAGGTCGTCCATCGCTACCACGCTGTGACCACTATCGATAAGAGTTTCGCACAGGTGGCTGCCGATAAAGCCTGCGCCGCCTGTTATTAGGATATTTTCCATTAGTGATTCCTTGAGCCCCACAAAAATCGCCAGGCAAACAAGATCAAGACGATGAGGGCGCCCAAACCGGCTCCAACTGCCAGGGGAGGGATGGGAGATTCTTCAGATAATGTCAGGTTGGATAATGCGATGGTGGGCGTGGGCTGGAGGGTGGGTTCGGGTGTGGGCGGGGGCGTGCCAACCTTAACGGGTGCGGCAGGCGGAGGAACTGATGACATTTCATTGCTGGGGATCTGGCGATCCGTGAAAAGCAGAACGGGCAACAGGGCACCGCCGGCGGGTGCATCACCGACGGGTACATCATCGGCAATTGCATTGCTTATTCCAGCTTGGTAAATTGAATTCAATTTCCAGACGATCCCCAGTTGGCCGCCTGCCAGATGGGTCGCCGCGCTGGCGGCAAGGTCGGTCTGGGCGGCGGTTTGGTAATTAACTCCCATAACAGGATATTGGGGATTATAAGTCTCGGTCTGGCTCCAACGCTCGCCTTCCCAGGCGCTGTAAAGCAGGCTGCCGGTGGGGATATCGACGCCTACCAGATGCAGCACACCTGCGGGGTTTTTGTCAGATCCAGAATCGCCGCTCACAGTGACACCAAATGGGGCGCTGACATTGGACCAGCCGGGCACGTTGACGGGCGTGCCCCATCCCTGGGGGGTCTCGGCTGGTGAACCAGTTTTAACCCAGCGGTGCCAGACGCTGCTGTCGTCAACTTTGGAATAAAACAATTGAAGCTGGGGACCGAATGAGACCAACTTGGGCCAATCGTTTGCGGGTTCACCGACTTTAAGGGGCACGCTCCAGGTCAATCCCCCGTCGGTAGAAGCGGTGTAAAAAATGCCTTGCGGCGGCGCGCTCCCGCCCGGGGCGCCCTTAACCCAGGCTGCGTGCAGTGCACCGTCTGGGGTAACTGCCAGGGTCGGGTGATCGACCATATCCCATCCGGCTGAGACGGCGTCAAAAACACGGATTGGCTGGGACCAGGTGGCACCGCTATCGCTGGATGTGATCAGGTAAAGGCCGCGATTTTCGTTTATTGATATCGTATAGAGAAGGTACAAGGTTCCGGAAGCGTCCATAGCGAGCTGGGGCCAGCTCGCGATTCCATCTATCGACAGAGTTCCGGCTGGCAGCCAGCCGCCCGAAGAAGCTGCAAGATTGACAGAAGATTTGCTGTAAAGGATTTTTCCACCCGGCGAAGTAGTCCAGGCAAGGTGGAGCGACCCGAATGGATCGGTAAATAAAGCAACCTGACGGTAAACCCGACCTGTTTCGCTGGTGAAAATCTCGACAGGCTGGGAAAGGTCATTCCCGTCCCAACTGGAGTAGGTCAACGAGGATTTATTCCCTTGGGTGGGCGATACACCGCTCCAGATCATGTGAGCTTTACCATCCCGATCCATCGTGATGGCCGCGGTCCCGATTTTATTATTACCTATTGCAGCTTGATCAGGGTTGCTTAATAATTGGGCGGGACTCCAGGGAGAAGGCTCTGCGAGGGTCATATCCAAAGCGCCGGTGTGGGTGGAGGTGACCCAGATTTCCGCAAAGTCTGTCTGAACGCCGATAATTGCCAAGTGCCCGCCGTCGAGGGCGGCATGCAGGTCGTCCAGGGCGATCGGGTCATCATTACCCGGATCTTCGAAGACGACTTTCATATCAACGGGTTGTGTCCAAACCCCGGGCTCGGGCTGCCAGGCGGAAAGGGACAGGTTTGTGGTTCCCTGCCCCCAGAGCCAGAGTAGGCTTGCAACGTTGGAATTACCGGCGAAGCCGGTAATTCCAACGTTGCTAAGCTTAAACATATCACCGGCGGGACAAATTGAAAGGTCGGGGAATATGTGGGCAGGGTCGCTCCATTGGAGCGGGGAGGTCTGTGTTGGGGTGATGGTTGCTTGAACGGAAAGGGGTATGGAAGGTTCATAACCCTGCTGGATGAGGGTACATTGACTATCAGCGGATTGCCAGTTGCGCAAAGCAAGCCGGTCAAGGGCTACAATGCGGGGGCGAAGGGTCCCTGTTGTACCGTCCACTCCCAGCGCTTCGGGTGCACTCCAGGTAAAGCCATTGTCGGGAGAGTAAGTGTAAAGAGCAGTTTCCCGGAACGGGTCGTCCCACACCAGGTGAGTGCTGCCCTCCCCGCCATCGGCGATTTTTATCCAGGCATTTTCATCGCTCAGCAGGCGGTAGTAGATCGAAGCATGAACGACGACAAATTGTGACCAGGTTGTGCCGTCCACGGGAAAGCGTTTGATATAAACACCAGCGGGAGCGGTGTCAGAGTGAAGGGTGCGCATATAAGCGATGCTCAAATCGCCGCCAGGGGATATGGAGACGTCATAAGCGACGGCAGATTCGGCCAGGACCTGCGGGTTCGACCACTGGTTTGAGCCTATGAACGATTGGCTGTAGAGCAAAGGTTTCATCTTGGTGGTATTATCTTCAACACCGAAAAAGAAAGCGTGCACCCTGTCGAAGGGATCCGAAATGAAATACGGGATTTCGGTCATCGGTTTTGGTTCGTACCTGTAAGTGGCGCGTAAAATCGGGGTTTGAACGGGATCTGACCAGATTTGACCATCAAAAAAAGCGCTCATCAAGCCGTCAAACTGGTCGATCCAGAAAGCCTGCAAGCTGTTTTCTGAACCAGCGACGATGCGCGCTTGGGAGGCAGCGCCCGAATGGGAGAGGTTCACAGGTTGTGTATAGCTGAAGTCCAGCGGTACTTCAACTTCGGATAATAGGGCAGGAGGGTTTGGTGTAGGATCCTGGGCTCGAACCCGTTCGTACCTTATTGGTGCGAACAGAAACATCAGGAGCAAACTTATCCCAGTAATTTTATTTAGCTTTGCCATAACGTGTTGTTCGTCCCTTTTGACGATATAGGTTGCTGTCAGGGACTCCCAGCATAAGGCTTTTATCCAGGCTCATATCGAGGAACTGGACGACTTTTTGAATATCAATTTCAGGATTTCGGAGTATATCATTATAATTAATGTAAGTCACCCCGATATTGGATTGCTGGGAGATCCACTTCTCGACCTGGAGAAGATGTTTTTGGAAAAGCCCTCCCAGCGTATCGTCATCAATCTTATCAGTCGCTTCGCCGCGCCGCACCAGCATTTGTTTTTGGGATGCCAGGATTTCGTCAAGATCCCGGCGCATGAAGATGATCTTGTATTGATATTGGGACGGTAGATGTTGTAGAAGGGCTGAGATGATTTTAACTGCTTTGCCTTGGGCTTCGGACAGCCACTTGGTTTCACCATCCTTGAGCGCTTTCACCTTTTCGAGTTCGTAATAACCGCGCGGGTTGTCGTCATCGGGGATGCGGGCGTTATCGGTCAGGATATACATGCCGCCCGCGGCGAGCATTTTCATCATCATGGATGTGCCCGAGCGGGGAAGACCGGATACGACGGTTATGAATTCTGGCTCAGAATGGTGTTTTGTTAGGTTCATCAGGTAAGGTGTAACAGTGAGGAGGTTGGCTCACCCCCTCCAGCTCCCCCCTGCCAGGGGGGAGAGTATCGACCGGCATCCAAAGAACGGATGCTTGGCAAAATGCATGAATATCTTACAAACATTACCAGCAAGTCATTAACTGCGATGGTTTAATATCACCTTACTGCCGTCGGGTTCCAGATGGAAGGGCAGCTCTTGCAATTCACCCAGGGCGGCGCGCACGCCGTGCTGTTTTTCGCGCGGGCAGTACAGGAGCATAAAACCACCTCCACCAGCACCAGTGATTTTGCCACCCAAAGCGCCAGCCTCGATCGCTAATTGGTAATACCTGTCGATTTCGACGTTGCTGATCTTATTGGCAAGCGTTTTCTTTAGCTGCCAGCCGGTATCCAATAAGCGACCAAAAGCGTCGAAGGCCCCGTTTTCGAGAAGTGTACGACCTTTAACCGCCAACTCCGCCATTGCGCGCAACGTGTCCATGCGATCAGGAATTTTCGAGCGTTGTTCACTCAGCACGCTGTCGTTGCGACGGCTGTTTTGGGTATAGAAAAGCATTAACTGCTGGTTGAGGCGGCGGGTTTCAATATCATCAAGTTCGATTTTGTCAACAACAACTTCTTCATCAGGGAGAAAGCGGATGAAACGCAAACCTCCGTACGCGCAAATGTACTGGTCCTGCTTGCCGATCGGTTTTCCGAGTACATCGATTTCAATCTGGCAGGCACCCTGAGCAAGTTGTTCCAGGTTGTGAGGGTCATTGCGGTAGTTATAGAGCGCGTTTAATACCCCTACCGTAACCGTGCTGGATGACCCCAAACCGGAACCCGTGGAGGGGATGTCCCCCAGGGTGCCGATCTCGATTTGCGACCTCACTTCCGCCAGGCGCATAGCTTCACGCACCAGCTCGTGCTGTAATTGGTCTACCTGCTCCACCAACTCGGTGCGTGTATAACCGACACGTATCTTTTTATCAAAGCGGCGCTTCACGATCACAAAGATATACTTATCGATGGCAGAGCTTAAAACACATCCACCTTCGTGACGGTAAAAGTCACGAAAGTCTGTGCCTCCACCGAAAAAGCTTATTCGTAATGGCGTTTGTGTGATGATCATATACTTTAACTTAGTAGAAATTCATATGGGAGTGTCATTAGGCGGCGCATTTCCGCCGTGGTAATCTCAGATTTCATTACTTTGGACACGGGAGGTCTGGCATCGCTAAAAGATGAGATTGCCACGGCAGCTGGCATCCAAAGTAAGGATGCTTAACGCTGCCTCGCAATGACCGGATCACCTTCGGTGAACCGGTCAATAAGCGCCTTTACGCTTGATCACCACCGGGATCGTGGCGAGCAGAATATAGAAATCTTGCCAGATCGTCCAATTACGGATGTACTGGAAATCCATGCGCATTCGTTCATCGTAGGATACATCCGAGCGACCGCTGATCTGCCACAATCCTGTGATGCCGGGTTTAACCGTCAGCAGATTCAAACCCCACTTGCCGTATTTGTCCATCTCGGGCGGCGAGATCATCCTAGGACCGACCAGGCTCATCTGACCAAGCAGCACATTGAATAACTGCGGCAGTTCATCGAGGCTCAATTTACGCAGAAAATGCCCTACTTTTGTGACGCGCGGGTCATCTTTTAATTTATACTCGTAGTTTAATTCTTCTTGCAGTCCGGGGTTGTCTGCCAGAATTTGATCCCCGTTAATGCGCATCGTGCGGAACTTGAAGGCATCGAATTCGTGTCCACCGACACCCATAACTCGACGGCGATAAAATGTTGCACCGGGTGTATCCAGCCTGATGATAATTGCGATCAGCAGCAAAATAGGCCAGATCAGCGCCAGCGTTAGGATCGCCAGACTATAATCCAGCAGTAATTTTAAAGTCGCATCCGCACCCGAAATGCGGTTCTTGTTGACTTCGATCAGGGGAACGTAAGCCAATTCCTTGACTCGCATTCCGGTAGAGATGATCTCAAATAACCCTGAAGTCAGGCGCAGGTTCAGACCAGGGATGGATGATGAAGATTGAAAAACGTCCAGGAGCTGTTGCCGGCGCAGATTGCTGGATGCTATGATCAATTCTTCAACGTTCTTATCGTTAATCACGTTTTCCAGGTCGTCAAGCCTGCCGAGTACTTCAAAACTGTTGTACACTGAGCTACCAACCGGCAGGATTTCATCTCTGAAACCCACATCAATGAAGCCGGTAATATATAAACCGGAGGTCGAAGTTTTTTGCAGTTGTTCAGCCAGGGCGACGCCCTCGTCATTGGCGCCAACAATCAGCGCTGGGGAGAGCAGATGGCCGCGGTTTCTGAGACCGAATATGAAATGTCGAAAGGCGAATCGAAACGAGTCCACGAGTATAAGCGCCAATCCCCAGGAAATGAGCAGCCAACCACGCGAGACTAACAGGTCATCGCGAGTGAAAAATCCAAAAACAACGATAGCAAGTGTTCCGATGGTAACGCTGTAGAACACCCGGATGTATTCTTCAAAACCGCCAAATAGAATCTGGGAGCTGTAGAGCTGGTTGATAGCAAAAATCAACAGCCAGAGCGGGATAATTGCCGCTACTATCATCGCGTAACCACCCAAACTGAATGTCCTTACGACCTCCCCATATCCTTCCACACTGAACGTCCTTTCATAAGGCAGCAGGATAAAACGCAGGACATAAGCCAAGCTGAAAGCGGCTATCAGGGTTAAAAAATCACCCACCAGCAAGGCGGCTGTGATGAGGATCTGGCGCTGACGGCGGTTTAACGGAAGGATATCTATTTTTGTCCCGGTTTTGGTCTGGGGGCGTTCACTGATAAGCATATAAAGCCTTATGGAGATTCTTCACTACATTAGGAACAAGCTTCAATTTCGAATGATATTTCTTCTTCATGCTCCTTTTTATATCATATGGCGGCACAACGCGACATAACCTATCGCTGTGACAGTTTTAAAACTCTCCTTTTTTTAAGATCATGCAACGAAATCTCACCAGGTTATATTTTATTATAGTATTCTAAAAATTGTTTGACAATAACCCATTTCTTAAGTAACTTTTCTGGTAGTTCCTTCTTAGCCTGGTTCTGGATACGCAAAGCACAATCCAATGACCACAATCTGCCAATTATATAGATGGTCGCGGTCGTCAGGGCAGCAGGATAAAACGCAGGATATAAGCCAGGCTGAAAGCGGCTATCAGGGTTAGGACATCACCCCCCCCAGCAACGCGGCAGTAAATAGGACCTGACGCTGGCGGCGATTTAAGGGAAGGATTCTATACTACGCTGTGGATTGAATCGAGGTCTCCAATTGTTTCCCTGTAGATGTTTTCCAGTTGTGCTGCGATCGAATTCCAATCGTGATGGCGTTCTACGTAAGCCCGACCGTTTGCCCCGATCTGGGAGTTTAGAGGCGGGTTTTCCAACAGTTTCAGAGCTGCGGCCGCGATTTCATGCGGTTCATCGGCTACGAGCACGTCCCTGCCGGGGACGGCGCCCAATGCAGACACCGCTTGCGAGCTGGCTGCGACCGGGATCCCGCAAGCCATGGCCTCCAGGACCTTGTTCTGGATGCCAGCGCCGTAGACGAGCGGGGCGATGGCTAAAGAGGCTCTACGGAGGTAATATCGTATGTCAGGAACAAATCCTGTGACTTCGACGCGTTGATCATTGTGTGCCAGTTTACGCAAAACTGAAGGTGGATCTTTGCCCACAAGCTGCACTTGTGTTTGCGGTCGCTGTGCCCACACTGATGGCATGATATCCTGAAGCAGGCACAGTGCGGCTGAAACGTTGGCATGGTAACTCAATTTGCCAGTGAAAATGATCGTATCAGGTTTGCGTTGGTCTCCATTCGGCGAAAAATATTTCAGGTCGACGCCGTTCGGCAAAACGGCGATATTGGATGCCCCCTGATTTGAGGCAGGTGAATATTGGATTGCCAGCCTTTCAAGAGCGCGCTTGTCCTGCGGTGAGGTGACCAGGACGCGCTCGAACTGGTTTACCAGGAAACCCTCGAAACGGCGGGTGCGGGGCAGCTCGAAGCGCGTGATCAAGCGCCCGAAACCACTGCGGCTGTTACGGGAAGCCCCTTCAAAAAGCAGACTGATGCAGTCCACGCTGTCCCACACGATGGGGACGGCGTGAGCGTGTTCCTCGAGCTGCGCTTTGAGGTGCAGCCCGTATTGGGCGCCGCGCAGGTGCTCGACGTGGATGATGTCCCAGCGGTTTGGGTGAGCGGTCAGAAATTCGCTCAACTGCTCCGCCAGAGCTGGTTGCCAGCTGTAGCGCGCCTGGAGCGGTGTGGAGGAAAAAAAAGCATGGCTGGTATTTACCAGGCGGCGCCTTTTCTGGAGTGGCTGGGAAATAACCCGCACCCCCAGGCGCTCAAATTCTTCCAGCGCATCAAGTTCCGCCTCGTCTTCCCACACCGTCGCCAGGGTGAGTGAATTCTCGCGTTGAGCAAGAAATTTGATTAGATTGTATGGTCGTACCCTGATGCGGGTAGGGGAATATGGAATTATGAAGAGGATGTGCATCTTACCTGGGGTGCGTGGGCGCATGGGGCAGGTGTGCGGAGGAGAAAATTGTATGCCTAGATAAGACATACAATCGCCATCTTTGTCAAAAGTCCAGAATCATTGGCTCAAGTCAACTTTACTTTTTCAAGTGCCGCCTGAACCTCTATTCGTCGTTGCTGGAATTCCTCATTTTTATACGTCGCCACACCAGGTTCATTAGCCGTTGGACAACGTAAAAGGAAGCCCAGATTATGAATTATGGGTTTTTTTGTCCCTGTTTGACTAATGAGGATATCGTTGGCCCAGAATTCAATAGATTCGTAGGATGAATAATTATGGGATGTGATCACTTCTACCAGTTCCAGATATTTCCTCAAATGCGTTCCGGTTACCGCGTAAATCTGTAACAAGTTATCTACTTCCATCTCTTGATTTTGATAATATTTTGAATTTAATCTGCCAGTGTAGCCATGTGGAACTTCAGGTTGCTCAACAAGTTGCGTAAACAATTTCGCAAGTTGTGCAGGAAAGATCAGAAGATCATCATCTATGGAAATAAGAAATTCTGGGTTCGCATTGCTGGCTACGATCCAACCGTATCCGCACCCTCGCCTGGTAGGTTGATTGATAAGAGTCAACCGTGCATCTTTGATCTTAACCCAATCCTCAATCAGAAGCTCTGAATTATGATTAGAAACAATAATTTTAGCAACGAAATCGCACTTCAAAAGAGAGCGGACTTGCGGTTCGACATGTTTCACTCGCTCTATACTGTAACTCGGTATTATCACTGTAACTTTTTGTTTTATATCGATTGTGAAATATCTGTCGAAATGTCCATTCAGAATCCATATCCAAATGAACACTTCCTTAGCCAATTTCTTAATCATTTATCTACTGTCGGCCAACTAAGCTGCTTCTACTTCTGGCGTCGTGGATGTTTATGAGAATCTCGCAAATGATATCACGCCTTGTTTGGTTCAGAGTTGTATTGCGTGAGCAGGCTAACATTTTATTAAGCATCCAAAACAATCAATCGCAACCGATAAACTTTCTAGAAGCAAAGAAGTGCCAAACTACGCAAAAGAAAGGCGGTATGTTGGTAATGTTCAGGTTGCCGAGTGGATGTCTTTTGCGAAGGAGAACGCATATCGATACAAAGGGGAAAAACTAGAGAGAATATTGTGGGCTTTGTCCAATTGGAGGTTCCAAAGAATTATTGCCGACAAAGCCAAACAGGAAGGGAAAAATGCCGTATGAGTCATTTCATAACCTGTGAGACAAAATTGGGTGGGAAAATAATTTTCTTTTTTCCCAAATGGGCTTTTCCATCTAACTGACTGAGAACAAGAGACCTTTTATCAGTGGAGTCAAATATAATTCTCCGAAAAAGGCTCAAAAGCAAGACAATATCCGCCCGTCCCGATAATTTTTGTTATAAGTAATGAGAAGTAACCATGATGAGCGCCGATATCACAAACACCCCACCCAGGTTTACAATGATCTGTAACCGCTTGAGTAGTATCAGGTTCGTAAGTGCCGAATATCTATCCAGGTCTTATGTGTGGGGTTATAAAGATTTTATAACCACTAAATGCCCCAGATCGAACTATATATAAATCTTCTCCAGATGATTTTGAATATGAAAAGGCTGTTTTAAAATATAAAGCTAGTGAGGATTGTCTCAGAATTAGTATAAATTTTGAGGGAGCAGGGAAATGAGAAAAAAGCTAAAATTTTAATGAACTTTCTTCATTGATTCAAGTATTGATACTGCGTTTATTGATTATAATTTTCTCAGCCTGGGTCAGCATTGTAGAAATGGAATTTTCCAGGGTTAATTCCTGGGAGACGAGGTTATAAGCATTTTGAGATATTCGTTGCCACTCATTTGGGTGGTTGATGTAGTAGGAGACCGTTTCCGTCATTTGCTCGGGTGGGCATTCCACCAGATGAACCCGGTTCTTGAATGGATATGTGTTCTTGCCGGGTTCTGTAAGAATCACGGCGCCGTTTGCTGCTGCTATATAGTAGCGTATGCTAATTTCATCCGTTGGATATGCTAATATATTCAATACGAACCAGGATCGATTGAGCAGGCTGGTTCTTTCTTCTCCAAAAATGAACGGCTTCTCAACGCCGTCATAAACCAGCATCTCCAAACTTTCGTTAGCCAGTTCTTCCCGCAGACCATGAATAATTCGTTTACGCCGTTCAGTTCTGATTTTACCCATCCATAATACAGCAATATCTCTGGATAAGTCCCGGATTTCGCCATAATCGGGGTGATAACCCCTCGGTATCAGAAGCGAATCGATACCAAATCCTGTGAACACTTTTTGATATTCACTGGCTGGAGTTGCCAGAATATCGAGAATGTTATTTCGATCCAACCAGAGGATGTCGCCGAGGTTTGCGAACCGAGAACCTCTATTAGGTTTGATTTTGTTTAGAAGGTTATTAAAGGCGAGAAAAAAAGGGTTGGGCTCAAAAGTATTGTAAGCGCCTGAGTAAACTACACAGAGAAAATATTGCAGCCACAAGGGCATTGAAATATACAAATTTTGTTGGAACCAGTAAATGAGGATGGGTTTTTCATTCTCAGGAATTTCACGATATTGAGAGAAGAAAGGCAGCAGACTTCCATTAGGACCTTGAATCACTATGATGTCTGCGTTGCTTGGGATTGGTTCGTCGTATTTGAAAAAGCAGTGATTATATCCAAGCTGTTGGACGACCTTACCTTGTGGTAGATGAACGCCGGAACTGGATGTCCAAATGAGACTGGCGACTGTGGGATTATTCGTTGAAATTGGAATAAATCGTGAGTGCGATGACACGTTTTTATAATATTTGAGGGTTGGTTTCTTGTACGGTGAAAATCTTTTTGTACAGCCAATAAAGACCTCTAGCAGCGAAAATAAGCCCAACGGCATCAACCGGAAGGCGGTAGCGGATCAAAGCCCAGGAGAGTAGGTGAATGGCAGAATA